>JBGPEV010000371.1:0-4161 GCA_041482995.1 bacterium
CAGGCGGACTACGCGTACGTGCAAAGCTGCATGGTGCCCGTCAATGAACCCGGCAAGGTGGCCAACTGGATCGCGCCCCACGGCAAGGGGGTGGGCGGCAAGGACCTGGCCTTCGAGTACGTCCGCCTGCACTAGGCTGGTCGGTTTTCAAGGCGGGCGGGTCTTCCCTACGCGGTCGCGTGTGCTGCCGGGCACCCGTTCGGCAGGCTCCGGCCCGTCCCACCATCTGCGTTCACTCACCCCACCCATGGCGTGAGAGAGGCCGCCTGCGCCAAGGGCGCGGGCGGTCCCTTCGGGTGCCGCCAATCCCACGCGGTTGTGCCAGACAACGGGCATCCCCGCCCCGCCCGCGCCAGGCAAATCATTAGCCGATCCCGTCCCAAACAGCGTTTGTGCGGCGGGCACCCCCAGTTCCGCCCGCGCCAGCGCGTCAGGTTTGGGCTGGTACCAACCCGCACGCTCGACCGTCAGCACCGTGCGAAATCCATTGAACGCCTGCGCCGCCGCGGCCCAGTACCTCGGAGCCGTTCGTGACTACGCTCCAGGCGGCCCGGCCAGCCGGTTGGCGCAGCGACCCCGGCGCTTCCAGCCAAGGACGTAGCGCTCCCCAGCGCGTGGCCAGTGCGTCCGCAAGGGAGCGCGGCAGGCCCTGGCCCTGGCGGACTCGGCGGCTCATTCCATTTGCATTTGATCGTCAATTATCGACCGGTCGTAGGGGCTTGCCATGCCATGCCCCTACGGTGCGGAAAATTTCACGAATGAATGCGAATCAGAATCATGGGAAACGTAGGGGCCCGCCGGGTATGTGCGCCGCAGGTATTCCGCACGCCGGCGGCATCGGGGCTCCGGACCGCCCCCGACGGCATTCCAGAGCGTCTACGAGTCCAGCAGCGCCGTCAGCGGATCGAACCGCACGGCGCGGTAGGGTTGTGACAAGAGAGGCTCCGCGACAACGGCCATCTACAGATTTCACAGATGACACAGATTCAATCCGCGCAGCGCCAAGCTTCGCTTGGCCGCGACGGAACAGCCGCAGGATTGCGCGGCGCACCGGACCGGGTGCACAAGCCGCCAATTATTCTGTGAAATCTGTGAAATCTGTGGATGGCCGTTCCAGCGGGACCACTAGTCTTCCGCGTGGCGGGGGGCGCTGGTGCGGATGACGCGGGTGATGTCCATCTCCAGGTTCTCCAGGATTTCCTGCATGTCGTCCACCGTGACGATGGTGTTCTTGCGGTCGGGCATCACGGCGAAGACGTACTTGAAGAACTCCGGCAGCATGGGCAGCAGGTTCACGTTCACGGGGTCCTTCACCTGGCGCACCATGAAGGCGTCCATCTGCTCCTTGGACATCTTGCGCAGCACGGGGGTTATGCTGCCCAACACGACCTCCAATTCCTTGCTCACGTCGTTGGGGAAGAAGTTGCGGAACCCCTGGCGCGAAACGAAGAAGCGGGCATAGAGATACATCCCGATGGCGATCAGGATGCCTTCCCACCACGTGAGCGTGTAGAGCCGCAGGTAACCCGCCAGGAAATAGACGATGCCGATGATGATCCCGGAGACCTGAAGGGTCACGCGCACCTTTTCCACGGAAAGGTACTTGATGTTGTAGCGCTTCTCCGCCCAGAAGAGATTGAGCGCCTTCTTGAAGGCCTCGCGGGACTGAATGATCTCTTCCGCGCTGGCCAGTGTCTCGCTCAGTTCCTTCTCGGCTTCCTTGCGCTTCTCGGCCGCCTGCTTGGCCATGATGTCCTGGATGACGTAGCGGCGGGTGCCCCGCATGCGGTCGGCCAGGGCGGCGATGTACTCGTTGGGGTTCTGCTGGGTGAGCGTATCGGAGCGCACCTCCCCGCGGGCGTGCACGTAGTCCACCACGTCGTCGAAGAGCTTCTTGCCCACCTTGGGCTTGGCCTGGTCGGCGGCCAGCGAGATGCGCCGGCCACCGGCCCTGCGGTCCTTCTCGCCCATCTCGAGCGCCACCTCCTTGCGGATCAGCAGGGAGTAGATGTGGCTGCACACCTCGTAGAGTTCGTTCTTGAACTCCACCATGGCGATGAAGGCATCGCCCAGGTTGCGTGCATAGAAGGAGAAGGATTTGCGGCGGTATTCCAGCGAGTAGTTGGGTTTCACCAGTTGCCGGTGATCGACGATCATGGCGTCGAGCAGGTCGCTTACCATGTTCTCGAACCGGGGATCGTCCTCCCGGTGCAGCACAATGGCCACCCAGGCCATGGCGGCAGACCGCGAGGTCTCCTCGCTGTTGAGGAGCTCATCGATCATGTCGATGAAGAGCCGGGAGCGCTCCAGGCCGGACAGATTGCGAATGAAAATGTTGGCGATCTTGTCCGTCGCCTCGTCCGGGTCGCGCTCACGTTCCAGCGTGAACACCACCTTCTGAGCGATGCGCCGCGCAAAATCCGGGGGCAACTCATTGGCGGGCCGGCCGGCCTGTCCTGGGCGGGGGGCGGATGGCTGTTCCATTGGGCTCCGGGCCTCCGTTAGCTGGCACGGGAGACGGCGTCTTGCGTCAGAATGGGGGGTTGCCTGCCGTCAGTCTCCTATGTCCCCTGGGGGAAATGCAATCCCCGTGCGCCCGGGGGCGCCGTGAACCGGGAAACTGCCGCCCGTTCGATAGCGGAAACAGGGGTCAATCGGCGGTGCAACTGCCCCACCCCCTCCCCGTCATCAGGGAGGGCTGCCGGAGGGCGGGGATGGAGGGCGTGCTAGCCCGCCCGGGCCGCCAAGCCCGGATGAGCCACCGGCAGGGGGAAGAGCGACAGGCGGTGCCGCAAGCTGGCCCATTCCTGAAAAGGCGCCCGCTCCCGCAGCCAGTCCAGGAAATCCCGCGCCACTTCCAGGTGACAGGGTCCGGCCAGGCAATGACAGGTGAGCGCGAGGGTCTTGTCTCCCTCCGAGGCCTCCAGCAGCGCGTAGAAGGCTTCCGCGTTCTCGCGAAAGCGGGAGCGCAACAGCGCCTTGTAGCGCAGGCGGAAAAACTCCCAGGTCATCCCGCCGTCCACCAGGGCTTCCAGCCAGTGGCGGGGGGGGGAGAGCACGTGGGCGGGGTTGAGATAGGGGCTGGCGCACTGCACGGACGCGCCGTGAGCGGCTTCCAGATCGGCTTGGGCTTGGGGTGCGATGCGAATCATGACTTGCCTCCATGCAAGGGAATCGCAGGTGCTGCTTTCAATTTGAACGCATGATAACGCGGATCGGTTCGAAAGTCAAAAAATAGTTTGTTCAGCATATATGACGTTGGTCTTGCACCCATGAAGGGTTGTAAACGGTGTGACTCAAGGGAGCGGGGGCGATGGCTCAGGCCGTGCAGTTAAAGGTGTAGGGATGGTTCTTCTTGCGGTTTGGATAGCCAAGTGCACAGATAATGTGCAAATACGGGTAGCTCGCTGTTCAGAAAATGAGCTATCCTGCGAACCTTCAGGCGTGCCGGGCGATTCGGCGCGCCATTCTGACGTTCCCCTGCCTGAAAATCGGCCATGCGACCCGTGCCTATGCAAACGCCGGCCCCAATTCACATCCTGGTGCTGGACGACGAGGAAAGCATCCGCTGGGTGATCCGCAAAGCCTTCGCCCAGTCGCCCTACGCGCTCACGTTCGCCCAAAGCGCGGAGGAAGCCGCGGAGATCGTTAAGCGGCAGCCGATCGATTTCGCCCTCGTGGATATCAACCTGCCCGGCGATGACGGTCTGACCTTCCTGGAACGGCAGAAGGCGCTGCACCCGGAATTGCTGATAGCGGTCATCACCGGGGAGGGGACGATGCAAAACACCGTCACCGCGATGAAGTTGGGGGCCTTCGATTTCCTCACCAAGCCGTTCGATATCGAGGAGATCGAAGCGCTGTTCAAGCGCGCGGCGCAGGCGATCCGGCTGGCGCGCAAGCACCAGGCAATGCCCAGCGCGGCCCCGCGGCCGGACAGCCGCGAGGACTTGATCGTGGGCAAGAGCCGCTCCGTGCGCGAGATCTACAAGTCCATCGGCCGGGTCGCGGAAACGGATTTGACCGTGCTGATCCTGGGCGAAAGCGGAACGGGCAAGGAGCTGATCGCCCAGGCCATCCACCAAAACTCGGCCCGCGCCCGGGGCCCGTTCGTGGGGGTCAATTGCGCGGCGATTCCCCGTGACCTGCTGGAGGCGGAAC
>JBGPEV010000372.1:0-4152 GCA_041482995.1 bacterium
CCCTCCGTTTACGGGGGGAGACAGACCCGCCGTGAGGCGAGTCAGAGGGGGGTGCGGCGCAGTGTCGACTCCCAAACTGAGCTAAAGGCATAGGAATTTCGTGAGAGATAGAAGCGTAGAGGCGCGGAGAGAAGTGCGCGGGACGAAACGAAAAACCGGCGGCCCGCGGTTGCGGGCCTCCGGGTGAACTCGACCGCTGGTCAGTTGACGCCGATTTTCTTCACATCGGCTTCCCCGCGCACATTGATCAGCTTGGGCGCGGCTTCCGGTTTCTTCGTCAGCGTCAGTTTCAGCACGCCGTTGCGGAATTCCGCGTCGATCTTGGCGGGATCCACCACATCCGGCAGCGTGAAGCTGCGCTTGAATTGGCCGTACAGCCGTTCCGAGCGATAGAAGCCGGCTTCCTTCACTTCGGATTCTTGCTTCTTTTCGCCGCTCACGGTCAACATCCCGTCTTCCAATTGCACCGAGATGTTTTCCTTGTCCACGCCCGGCAACTCAGCCGACAGGACGATCGCGTCTTTCTCGTCCTTCACTTCTACCCGCGGGGCAAACAACGCCGGCGTCGCATCCGCAGGTTCGACGGTGGGCCAGTTCCACAGGTCGTCGAAGATGCGGCCAAACGCGGTGTCAAACAGCGTAGCGGGAGTGTAGCGAATCAGGTTCATACAGCCTCCTTGACAGCAATTCTGGGGTTTATCCATCGCCGGGAGCGTCATTCTCCCTTTCCTTTCGATAGCACTCTATAATATAGAGTGCTAACTTGTCAAGAGGACGCTGCGGATTAAGCTGGAGTACGAATTATATCTATTTTATGTCAGATACTTAGATTATGCGAGCGGGCGTGGGTGACGATGAATCACCACGAAGTTTCCACATCGGGGACGTTGACTTGCTAGGGTGGGTGACGCTATTCAGATAGAAGTTGAATGGCTGGGTAGAGATCAGGCGCGTCGGCTCGGGCCAACGCACTCGGCCTTGAATGCTTGTGACGCACCAAGGATTCTCGCAAGGATAAGCTCAATGGCTGCACAACCGATGTTGCCCAGCAGCGCCGCGACGCTGTCGTTCATCAAGAACTATCAGGTTTCCGTGCAGAAGTTGGTTGGCGGAACGGCCACTGACCGCATGGTCGGCCAGTTGTTCGGGGGCATCGAGGGCGGGCGGCTGATTCTGGGCAACTTCAAGGGCGGCCAACTGGCGGACGGCGATGAGATCATCGTGCGCATGGCGGTGGAAAGCGAGGTCGTGGGCTTCAAGACCCGGGTCGCCGAGGTGCTGCAGGGCTCCATCACCATGTACCTGGTGATGTTTCCGGAGCAGGTGGAAACGATCAATCTGCGCAAGTCCGAACGGCTCAGCCTGTTCATCCCGGCCAACGTCAACCTGCGCTATGGGGGCCAGAAGAGCGAGGACTTCCACATGCTGCAGGGGGTGGTGGTGAACCTGAGCCGGGGCGGCTGCTGCGTGACCACCAAGCGCCCGATCGATCTGAACATGGAAGTGCGCCTGCACTTCACGCTGCCCGGCGAAAAGCACCTGTTCAAGGTGGACGGCCGGGTGCTGCGCGCGGCACAGAAGGATCCGGTCTACACGCAGGGCGTCCAGTTCCAGCGGGAAACGGAAAACCTGCCCGCCCTGGCGGAAGTGAGCCAGTGGATCAACCAGAATCTCTCGTTCTCAGTCCCTTCCTGACCCGCCGTCCGCCGCCGGGCTCAAGATCAGGGCGATTGCGCCGATAGGACCCAGTGAGAGCGCGCGGGCGCCGGCACCGTCGCCGTGCGTCCGGCCAACACGCCGCCCTGCGGCGGAGGACTGCTCTGCCGCTCCGCCGCCGCTGCACCGCCCTGGTTCTGGTCAATCGGATGCGATCGCCCGTCTTCTTCGCGCTGCTGCTGGTACTGGCCCTGCTGGGGTCCACCTGCACCCGCGCCCCGGAGCCCGCGGTGCGGCAATTGATCCAGGTGGGCGACCGGGACCGCGACTGGGGCGTGGTGTACTACCAAAGCTGGCGCCAGGAGCGCAAAGCCAGTTACCTGGAACTCGCCCGTCAGCACACCTCCCACGCCATTCTCTTCTATCTGGACCTGCAGAAGCGCCTCGGGCACAGCTACCCGGACTTCTACGACATTGACAGGAAACGCGTCGATGGCTGCGACTTTCTCCGGCAGATGGACCGCGAGGCGCTGCGCTATCGGGTCACGCTGAGCGCCACCTCCCGCGACGGTTGCTTCAACTGAGCGGCTGAAACGTTCTCGCCCTCCCTCCGACCGTACGGATTTCTTTACCATTCCCGCCTGGAATGATAAGAGACAGGAAACCCACACTCTCTTGCTCCCTCAGGCGAGCGGATGAAAGCCAAGCCGGTTGTAACGATAGCGCTGGCTGTTACGCTGTGTGGTGGTCTGCTGTTGGCATTCCCCACGCTGTGGATGTTTCTAGTCCTGGTCCTGCTGGGGTTGATCTCCGCCCAGGCCAGCCTGATTCAACGCAATCTGCACGTCATCTCCCGGGACGCCGCCGGAAAGGCCTTCAGCCTGTCTGCACCCCCGGTGATGCACGCGCCGCCCGCGTCCGCACCGCAGCCGGTGCTGGATGTGTCCGCCGTGCTGAACCGCGAGCTGTTCTCCCGCTTCCGGCAACACCTGGAGACGGCGGAGGACGCTTCGGCCCCGAAGTTGAAGCCGCCGCCGCCGGTTGCCGCCGCGCCTGCCGCTCCGGCGGCCAGGCTCAGCCCGCCGCCGCCCGTGAAAGCGCTCGCTGCCATCGCGCCCGGCCCCCCCGCCCCTCAGGGCACTCCGGAGTATCTCGCGGTGGATGGCGTGTCCGACCACGTCGTCATTTCCGGCGCGGCCAGAGCGGGAGCGTCCAAAGTGAAGCCCCGGCCGACCTACCCCCCAAATCCGCGGCCGAAGCCGGCGCCGGAACCGGAGCAGGAGGAAGACTGGTTCGCCGATCTGCGCCCCAATCCGCCGGGAGCCGTGGCGAACAAGAAACCGGTGCCCGCGCCTCCGCCCGCCGCGGCGGAACCTGGGCCGCCCGTACCCGGCCAGGACGAGGAAGCTGCCACGCTGCTCAAGTTGGCCGAGGACGCCCTGCAGCGCGCTGACGTGTCCGCCGCCAAGGCCGCCATGGGGCACTATGTGTCCCTGATGCAAGCCCACGGCGCCGCCGTGCCCTGGAACGCGCGGCGCGCCCAGGTGCGGCTGGCCATCGTCGAGCAGGACGCGCCCGCGGCCCTGGAAGCCTTCGAGGCCATGCTGAAGGAAGGGTATGAAGTGAAGGAAGAGGCCGTGCCCACGCTGCTCGATCAACTGATCGCCGGGGCCAGGCCGGAAGTGGCCGATGCGTTGCGGGTCTCCATGCTGTTGCGGGTGCTGGCGCTGTTCCGGCAGAACAAGGATCGCGCGGCCATGGACCGCCTCTATCGCCTGCTCGAGGAAGCACAGGAGAAAGTGGGCGACGAGCGCAAGCTGGTGCAGTTCCTCAAGAACCACCTGGAAATCAAGAAGGTCATGGGCGAGGCGGCGGGCCAGGTGGAACTGATCGACCAGATCGGCAACCGCCTGTTCAAGCTGGGCGAGACCGCCGCCGCACGGGAGTTCTACGAGATGGGCCTGAAGTTGCGCGCCGAACTGCAGCAGCAAGCCCAGCCCGCCAGCGAAGCCAAATCCGGCACCACCACCCAAACCGCGTAGCGCCGCGCCGCGAATCGGCGCTGTCGCAGCGGCACTTCCCCCGAGGGAATGGGCCGCCGCACGGCACCGTTGACGGCCCGGCGGAAAGTTCCTAGCCTCATCGATTGACGAACCCGCTGCCGCATCCCGTGAAGGACGGTTGAATCGCCATGAAATCGGACGCCCACAATCCGGAATCGCCGCTCTACCGCATCCGGCACTCCCTGGCCCACGTGTTGGCGCAGGCCGTGTTGGAGATTCGCCCCAACGCCAAGCTGGGCTTCGGACCGCCCATCGAGAACGGGTTCTACTACGACTTCGATTTGACGCCGCCGCTGGCTCCGGAGGACTTGCCGGACCTGGAAAAACGCATGCGGCGCATCATCAAGGCCAAGGTTCCCTTTGAGCGGCAAGATCCGCCGGGCGAGCAGGTGTTCGAGCAACTGAAGAAGATCGACGCCACCTACAAGCTGGA
>JBGPEV010000373.1:0-4148 GCA_041482995.1 bacterium
CCCCCTCCCCGGCCTGAACGCCCCTGCGGCCACCCCTCCCCGTAAACGAGACCATTGCGCAACTCAGAAGCCGGTTGGTAGGACGGGCCTCCGTGCCCGTCCAGGCGCGGGGGGACGGGCACGGAGGCCCGTCCTACCGATCCATTGTGGGGTTAAGAAAAGGTCCCGTAAACTGAGAGGGGAATCCGGCATGACCGGCCGGCATGAAGTCCCTCCACGTTTATGGGGAGGGACAGGCCCGCAAAGGGCGAGCCGGGGTGGGGTCTGGCAGCAGCCGCGGCTCTCAAGCGGAGCTGAAGGCATAGGCATCAAATTCCAATTGCGACCTGACACATGAGCAAGATCAGGTTTACGCTCCCGCGGCGGGCAATCGCGGGAGGATGCGGTATAATGATTCTGGAAATCATTGCCGAGCGCCTCCGCACCGGCCTGGGAAGGGGCGCGGCCCTTGCGCTCCGGCCACTGACACCAAAGGGGTAAGATGATCAAACGCATACTCGTTGCCGTGGACGGCTCTCCGGCCTCGTTGGCGGCGGTGCAGCAGGCGGTGCATTGGGCGGTGCTGCTGCAGGCCCAATTGCAGGCCCTGTTCGTCGCCGACGAGCAGCGCTTTGTCTACTATCCGACCGCGGCATCGTTTGAAGGCGGCGTGGTGATGCCCGTGCCCCTGCCGGAGGGACGGTTTCAGGCGGAACAGGCCAAGGTGCAGGCGGAAGAGAAGGACATCCGCTCCGCGCTCGACAAGGCCACGCAAGGCAAGAAGCTCGACGTCCAGTACAAGCACGAGCGGGGCGACGTCAATGCCATCCTCGTGCGCGAAGCCCGCACGGCCGACATGGTGGTGATTGGCAAGCGGGGCCGGTTCGATGCGCCGGGCTCCAAGCAGGCCGGACCGACCACCGAGGCCCTCATTCACGACGCCATGCGCCCGGTGCTGGTCGTGCCCGAGGGGTCGCGCACGCAAGGCCCGCTCCTGGTGGCCTATGACAACAGCAAGGGCGTGCAACGCATCCTGCCTTCCGCCGTCGTTCTGGCGGAAAAATCCGGGCAGGAGGTCGTCATCCTGACCGTGGACGACAAGCCCGCCCGCGCGAAGGAATTGCAGGAAGCGCTCATCCCGTTCTTCCAGTCCCATGGCCTCGCCGTGAAGCTGCTCGTGGAAAAAGGCAAGCCGGCCGCCGCCGTGGTGAAGGCGGCGGAGGCCCAGGGTGCGGGGATGATCGTGATGGGCGCGTTCAATCGCAACCCGGTCTATGAGCTCTTCTTCGGCAGCACGACCCTCAGCGTGCTGGAACGGGCCACCTGCCCGATCCTGTTGACCGCGTAGCCAGGGTCCCTGGGCGGGGACTCCGGCGCGGTGTACGCTGCCCCCAGCACGCCCTGCGCCGGGGGCGGGTGCTCTTTGTCCCCGGCCAGATTCGTCCTCCCCGCCGACCCACCGTTGACGCCTTGACGATGCTGCCCGAGACCGCCCGCTTCCTGATTATCCGCTTCGGGTCCCTGGGCGACGTCGTGAAGTGCACCGCCCTGCCGCGCCTCATCAAGGCGCGCTATCCCCGTGGACGGGTGACTTTCCTGACCGCCGGCCGCTACGTGGAATTGATCGCCGACAATCCCTTCGTGGAGCAAGCCATCGGCTTTCGCCGGGAGGAAGGCTTGGCGGGCATCCGGCGGCTCGCCGGCAGCCTCAAAGCGGGCGGGGTGGACCTGGTCGTCGACGTCCACCGCAGTCTGCGCAGCCGCGTGCTGACGAGGCTGCTGGGCCGCCCGCGCGTGGACTATTCGAAGCGCACCCTGCAGCGCTGGTTGCTGATTCAATGGGGTATCGACACCTACGGGGGGCCCCGGGGCAAGGAGGTGGATTTTCTTGCCGGGCTGCTGCCCTACGGCGTGCGCGACGATGGGCTGGGCACGCAACTGTTCCTGGGACGCGTGGCGGCTGACCCCGCCCTGCGGCAACGCTTGGGGCGGGAGTTGGATACACTCCAGACTTGGCGCGAAAAGACAATGCCCGTGCTGGGCCTTGCGCCCGTGGCCGCCTGGGAGTTGAAGCGCTGGCCCATGGCGCATTTTCGGCGCCTGGCGCTGGGCTTCCTGGCCGCCACGGGCGGCGGTATCGTGGTCTTCGGCGGAGCGGGGGACGCGGACGCGGATGGCCTGGCTAGGGAATTGGGCGGGCGGGCCATCTCGCTGGTCGGGCGCTGCAGCCAACTCGAGTCTGCCTATTTTGCCTCGCTGACCCATCTCGTGGTGGCGAACGATACCGGCATGACCCATCTGGCCGAGGCGGCCGGGACGGACGTGGTGACGCTGTATGGTCCGACCAGCCGGGAGTTGGGCTACTATCCCACGCGGCCCGCCAGCGTGGCGCTCGAGCGCGTGCTGCCGTGCCGCCCCTGCACGCGGATGGGAGAAGGGCGCTGCACCCATCCGCTTCCCATGGCCTGCCTCGTGGGCATCGCCCCGGAGGAGGTGTTGCGCCACGCATTGGCCAAGGTGCGCGGGGCCGCGCTCCCCGCCGGGCGCCCCGCGGAGGCGGAATGATGCGCCGGTTCTTCTATTTCGCGCTGCTTACGCCCGTGGCGCTGGCGCTGGCTTGGCTGCTCAGCCCGTTCGCCCCCAAATTGCGCGCCAGCTTCCGTCAGCGCCGGGGCGTGTGGCGCCGCTTCCACGCCGCGCTGGCGCGCCGCGACCCGGCCCGGCCGCTCGTGTGGTTTCACGTCGCCAGCGCGGGGGAGTTCCTGCAAGCCGAACCGCTCTTGCGGCGCTTCCGGGACGCGGGCTGGCAACTGGCGGTCACGCTCGCGTCCGTGAGCGGCCAACGGTGGGTGCAACGGATCGCGTCCTGGCCGGAACTGGTGTGGGCCGACCTGCTGCCGTGGGACGTCTGGGGCGCCGCCCGCCGGCTCTATGGGGGACTCTCGCCGCGCCTCGTGGTGTATCTCCAGGCGGACTTGTGGCCGGGTTTGGTTTGGCAGGGGAGCGACCGGGAAATTGCCCAGGCCCTGGTCGCCGGCCGGCTGGCCGCGCATTCGGCCAAGCTCCGGCACGGGGTGCAGGGAAGTTTCGCGCGGGATCTCTACGGGCGGATGGATCTGATCCTGGCGGCGACGGAAGCCGATCGCCTGCGCCTGGCGAAGCTGGTTTCCCCCCACGCCGGCCCGCGGGAGGGCGGCGACCCGGGCATCGAGACCGTGCTGCTGCGGGTGCGCGAGGCCCAGGACGCGCCGTTGCCGGCCGGGTTTGCGCGGAATCCCGCGTTGGTCTGCGGCAGCACTTGGCCCGCCGACGAGGTGCACCTGCTGCCCGCGCTCCGTGCGGCGCTGACGGCCGTCGCCGCGGCGCGGGTCGTCCTGGCGCCCCACGAACCCACGGAGCCGCGCCTGCGGGAGTTGGAGGCGGCCCTGCGGCACTTCGGCGTCGCCCGGCTGTCGGCCGTGGAAGCCGGGCTGCCTTCCGGAGCGCCGGAGCCGCGGGTGATTCTCGTGGATGGTGTGGGCCGATTGGCCGGGCTGTATCGCATGGGCAAGCTCGCCTATGTGGGAGGCGCCTTCAGCACCGGTGTCCACAACGTGGCGGAGCCGGCCGCCGCCGGGTTGCCGGTGCTGTGCGGGCCGCGCCACGGCAATTCCCCCGTGGCCGCCGATCTGCTGGCCGACGGCTGCGCGGTGGCCGTCGCCAACGGGGATGCCCTGGGCGCGGCCCTGTTGGGCTTGCTGGACGACCCGGAGCGCTGTGCTAGACTGGGCGCTCAGGCCCGGGCCTTGATCGTCGCCCGTGCCGGCGCGGCGCAGCGGAACTTCGACGCGCTCGCCGCGCTGGTGCCCCAATTGTGAACCGTCCCTCCGCCGGCCTGCGCCCTTGATGCTCCCCTTGCCCGGCCGGCCGGCCTGCGCACCGTGGCGGCCGCCGTCCCCGTTGCGCGCGCCACACGGATCCTTTGCCGAGCCACCCGCGCCGCGCCTGTGCCGGGGCGGCCGATGAGTTCGGAACTCCGGGGCCGCGAGCGGCGGGACTTCTGGGTGCTCACGCTCGCCCAGTTCCTGATGTTCTGCGGCTTCTTCTCGTTCTTCCAGTTTCCGCTCTTCATCAAGTCCGTGGGCGGGCACGAGACGGCGATCGGCGTGATGGGCGGGCTGGGCGCGTTC
>JBGPEV010000374.1:0-4136 GCA_041482995.1 bacterium
CGCCACGGTGACCGGCTCGGTCTCCCAGAAGACCGGCTTTCTGCTGGCGGGAGAGAGTCCCGGCTCGAAGCTGGACGCCGCGCAGGAGCACGGCGTGCGGATCGTCACCGAGCAGGAGATGACGCGCTTGCTGGGTCGCGATTGACGCCCACGGCCCGATCCCGCCGGGCCGCGGCACCGGGGCGGCCGGCGCGTGCTGGACGGGGTCCATCCCCATGGGCGTGCCCGCGCGCCTTGCCCTTCCCCCGGGGATCGGGGACAGTCAGGCCCAGGCAACAGGGGGGACCGGAGCCGCAAGACCCGCCGCCGGGCTGACCGTTCGCGCGGATCGCGCCGCGGCCCGGCGGAACTCACGCCCGGATCGAGGCGGCGCGGGAAGGGCGGGTTGGTTCCGTACGAGGGGGGAGCATGAAAATCAAGACCAAATTCGTCCTGCTGACGGGGGTGCCGCTCGCGGGCGTGCTGATCTACGTGGGGCTCACGTGGCTGGCGCTGAACCGCGTCTCGACGGATACGGCGTTCATCATCAAGACTCTGGTGCTGCCGCTGGCCGAGGAAGACGTCCCCCAGGCCAACGAGCTGCAGACGAGCATCCGGCTGGTGCTGCTGGCGGACGCGGCGTTCAGCCAGGCGCGGGTGAGCGAGATGCGCGCGCTGGCCGCCGCCAATGAGGCCGAACTGCGGCAGGCCGACACGGCGCACAAGCAACTGTTGGAGCGGTCCGAGCGCCTGATGCTGGAGGCCAACCAGCTCTTCGACGAGAAGGCCCAGGCGAAGTACCAGGACTTCTACCAGAACTACATCCAGTGGGCGGCGCAGACCCAGCGCGTGGTGAAGTACCTCTACGACCCCAAACAACGCGCGGGTGCCCGGTCGCTCAGCGACAGCAAGGCGAACGACCTGTTCGGCGAGTTGCGCAAGGGCCTGGACGAACTGGTGGCCATGCAGTTGAAGCGCATTGAAGAGACCAATCAGCGCATCAAGGGCCGCGTGAGCCGCACCGACACCGAATCGGGCAAGGTGGTGACGACCCTGCGCTGGCTGGTTGTGGTCTTCACCGCGATCGGCGGGATCACCATCGCCGTTCTGGTGCTGCTGGGCTGGGGCATCTCGCGCTCCATCATCGGTCCCATCCGGGCCGTGATCGGCAAGCTGACCGACACGGCCACGGTGACCGCCCAGGCCTCCACCGAGGCCTCGCTTTCCAGCCAATCCTTGGCTGAAGGCGCCAGCCAGCAGGCGGCCAGCCTGCAGGAAACCTCCTCGTCGCTGGAAGAGATGGCCAGCATGACCCGCGCCAACTCCGAACACGCGGGGCAGGCGGACAAGCTGGCGGCAGACGCCATGAATCTGGCCGGCAACATCACCGACGCGATGGACAAAATGCGCCAAGCCATCGGCGAGATCAAAACCGCCTCGGACCAGACGGCCAAGATCATCAAGACCATCGACGAGATCGCATTCCAAACCAACCTGCTGGCCCTGAACGCCGCCGTGGAAGCCGCCCGCGCGGGCGAGGCGGGGCGGGGCTTCGCCGTGGTGGCGGAGGAAGTGCGCAACCTGGCCCAGCGCAGCGCCGCGGCGGCGCGGGACACCAGCACCCTCATCGCCGAATCCCAGGGCAAGGCCGCCAGCGGCGTGCAGGCCTCCGAGGAGGTGGGCCGCATCCTCTCCCAGGTGAACGACACCATCGAGAAGGTGGGCGTGCTCGTCAGCCAGGTGAACGCCGCCAGCCGGGAACAGTCCCAGGGCGTGGAGCAGATCAACGCCTCCGTGATGCAGATCGATCACGTCACCCAAAGCGTCGCCGCCCATGCGGAGTCCACGGCCAATGCGAGCCTGCAACTGACCGGGCAGGCCCAGGAGCTCTTGCAGGCGGTGGCGCTGCTTTCCGCCATGATCGGGGGGCGGAACGACGGCAGGGCGGCGCTGGAGGGTGGGCCAACGGCCCCGCATCGCGGCGCGCCCGCCGGCGGCGCGGAACCCGAGCCCGCGCTACCCGCTCCGGATCGGCCCAGCCAGACCCCGCCGCGACGGGGTGCGCGCCCGGCGCACCCGCCGGCGCGCCCCGCCACCGGCCAGCGCCTGCGGGACAAATTGCTGCGCGAGCAGGCCGCCCAGGAGCATCCGGACGAGCCCAGCGTCAAGTTCCGCGACATCACGGACCGCGAGCGGTTGCGCTGAGCGGCGGGCGGGGCGGTGGAGGAGCAGCCGGGCCGCCGGCCCGGCGCTATTGGAAGAGCGTGGGTAGGGTCACGACCACGCGCTCACCGCGTATATTGTAGTCGAGCGACTGGCCGATCACGACGGCGTCCTTGTCGCGCAGCTCCACGTTGCCCCGCGCCTTGACGATGCCATCCTTGACGAAGTAATCGATCACTTCCCCGCGCACTTCGGTCGTGGCGTCCTTGGTGATGTGCGCCTTGCCCTGCAGCAGGACCCGCTGCCGCGCATCGTCCAGCAGCGCGCGGCCGGCGGTGCCTCGCACGTCCGTGGGTTGGGGATGCTCCTCGCCGGTCTGGTACACCCGGAAGCGCACCGTGGTGAGCAGCGACTGCCGCGCCGATTCGTTGTAGATGGCGGAATCGGCGAACACCTCCCATTCCAACGCGGCTCCGCGATGTTGCTTGATGTGCACGGTCGTCAGGGTGACGTCGCTGGTGGGCACGGACGGCGCAGCCGATGCGGATTCCCGCGGCAGCTCGTGCACGAACACCAGGTAGAACAGCCCCGTGCCAGAGACCATGAACAGCAGAAACACGAGCAATCGGATCATCGGTCAGAGATCGTGAATGCGGAACTGCACAACGGCTTCACCACAAAGGACACGAAGGACTGCACCAATTTCCAACCGCCTGAGGCCGCCAGCAGGAATGACTGGTGTCCGGCGTCGGCGGAACAGGCTTCTCCAAAAACCCTTGGTGTCCTTCGTGTCCTTTGTGGTGAGAAGGCAGTGGTTCTTCAATCCGCCGCTTGGCTGGGCCGCAGCGCTTGTTGCGTCGCGCGCAACAGGTCGAGCGCGCGCTGGAAATCTTCCATGCGCACATTGAACTGGGAGGCGTGGGCGTCGGCCTCGCCGCCGTGCAGGGCGATGAAGGATTGCAGCCGCTCGAAACCCGCCCGCTGGCACAGGGTGGACAGTTCCGCGCCGGAAAATCCTTCCGTCTGCTCCGCCAGCCGCGCAACGGAAACGTCCGGATGGACGGGAATGGCCTTCGCATGGATGCGCAGGATCTCCGCGCGCTCCTGCCGATTGGGCGGCAGCAGATCGATGACGAAGCCGAACCGGCCCGGGTTGAGCAGGGCGGGTTCCACCAGGTCCAGCCGGTTGGTGGAGCCGATCACGATCACCTCGCTGAACGGTTCCAGGCCGCCCATCTCCGCGAGGAACTGGCCGATCAGCCGCTCGCGGCCCGTCGTGTCGTGGCCGCCGTCGCGGCGCGGGAAGATCGTGTCCAGCTCATCGAAGAACAGGATGCACGGGGACGCCTGGCGCGCCTTCAAGAACACCTGGCGCAGGGCCTTCTCCGATTCCCCCACCCACTTGGAGAAGAGCGCGGCGGCATCCACGGTGATGAAGCTGAATCCGCTCTCGGTCGCCAGGGCCCGCACCAGCAGCGTCTTGCCGGAGCCGGGCGCGCCGCTCAGGATCACGCCGCTGGGGCAGACGGCCCCCGCGGCCTGGTAGAGCTTGGGGTAGCGGCGCGGCAATTCCACGGTGGAGCGCAGCAGGGACTTGGCCTGCTCCAGCCCCCCCACGTCGCTCCAGTGCACGTTGGGGCGCTCGGCGAAGAACTCGCGCGTGGCCGTGGGCTCGATGCCCTTCAAGGCGTCCAGGAAGTGCCGCATGGTAACGCGGGTTTCCTGGGCCAGTTCGGCGATCGGCTTCTCGGCGAAGTCCTCGCGGTCCAATACGTCCTGCAGGGCGCGCATCCCCGCTTCCTTGCAGAGCGCCTCCAGGTCGGCGCCGACAAAGCCGTGGCTCACCTCGGCGAGGCGCTCCAGGTCCACGTCGTCGGCCAGGGGCATGCCGCGGCTGTGGATGCGCAAGATCTGCAGGCGGCCCAGGCGGCTGGGCACGCGCACCACCACCTCGCGGTCGAACCGCCCCGGCCGGCGCAGGGCATGGTCCAGCA
>JBGPEV010000375.1:0-4133 GCA_041482995.1 bacterium
ACGAGGACACGAGCCTGGGGCTGGAGTACGGCACGCTGGTGCCCATGCGCTACATGAATGCCGACCGGCGCTTCAAGGTGATCTCCGTCGCCGCGTGGTGCAACTGGCACTCCCTGGAGCGCAGCCGCCGCTTGGGCGAGGCGGTGCGCAGGGCCGTCGAGGCCAGCCCCTACACCGTGGCGATCCTGGCCAGCGGCTCGCTCTCCCACCGCTTCATCGACGACGGCAGCCCGGAGGAGGCCATGTTCGACATCAGCGACGAGTTCTTCCGCCAGGTGGACCTGCGCGTCGTGCAGTTGTGGCAGCAGGGGGACTTCAAGACCTTCGTCAAGATGCTGCCCGAGTACGCGGTGCGCTGCTGCGGCGAGGGCCACATGCACGACACCGCCATGCTGCTGGGTGCCCTGGGGTGGGATCGGTACGACACGCCCGTCGAGATCGTCACCCCCTACTTCGCCAGTTCGGGCACAGGGCAGATCAACTGCGTGTTTCCCGTGGGGCGCTGACAGCGGAACAACACAAAAGCTGAAACACAAAGACCACTAAGACTACAAAGAACTGCAAAACGGATTCGCGCAAAGGCGCAAAGGCGCAAAGAACTGCCGCAAAAACTGCAAAAGGGTTTCGCGCAAAGGCGCAAAGGCGCAAAGAACTGCCGCAAAAACTGCAAAAGGGTTTCGCGCAAAGGCGCAAAGGCGCAAAAAAGCAGAATGCAAGGTTAGAAACGCTACGACCACCAAACGACGAGAGTTGATCGACAAAGGACACGAAGGCCACAATGGAGGGGTGCTCTGGAGGAAGAAGATGTTTTGCAGTTCTTCTTTGCGCCTTTGCGTGAGACCCGTTGTTGATGTTCGCGCCTTTGCGCCTTTGCGTGAGACCCGTCGTTGTTCTTTGCGCCTTTGCGTGAGACCCGTCGTTGTTCTTTGCGCCTTTGCGCCTTTGCGTGAGACCCGTTGTTGCTTCTTTGCGCTTTTGCGTGAAATGCCGTTCGGATTTGCAAACCTCAATGAGTCATGCGGATGGCAAACAAGGGCCTGCTCACCGTCTGGACCGATGTGGACGCCTCGGTCGAGGCCGATTTCCACCAGTGGTACGACCGGGAGCATCTGCGCGAACGGGCGGACGTGCCGGGCTTCCTCAACGCGCGGCGCTACCGGGCGCCCGGCTCGCCCCGCTTCTTCGCCGCCTACGATACGGAGACGCCGGACGTGCTGAGCAGCCCGGTGTATCAACAGGCGCTGGCCAACCAATCCGCGTGGAGCCTCAAGGTGTTCCCCGGCTTCCGCAACACCGTGCGCGTGGTGGGTGAAGCGCTCGGGGAGGCGGGCGGGGGCTATGGCGGCTGGCTGCTGGCGCTGCGCTGCGTCCCGCTTGCGGGCCGCGCCGCGGATTTGCGCCGGGCGCTGGCGGGCGATCTGGCGGCCAGCCTGCTGAAGCACGCGGGCATCGTGCGCGGGGTGGCGATGCTGGGCAAGCTGGCCGGATTGCAGGTCTTTCCGGGTCAGAGCGGCCCGCCCGCCGACCCCACCACCGCCGTGCTGGTGGTGGAGGGCAGCGCTCCCGCCGCGCTGGAGGCCCTGGCCAAGGGGCCGCTGGGCGATGCGGCGCTGGCTGCCCTGGGGCTGGGGCCGCCGGCCACCCGCGCCGTATACACGCTGCAGTACGCGGTGGTGCGCGGAGAGACACCTATGCCAAGCGGCAAATGACGGAATCAATAACGACACATTGAATAACCCTGACCTCGCGGACCGAACAAACGGGATGTATCCGATTGTCACCGCTGGAACAAGGTCGTTCCGTTCGCGTTACCGTCGCATTCTTATCCAATGCAGAGGAGCGCGTTCGCCGGACAATGCGTTTGTCACCATGCGCGCTCCTGGCCAATCGGCGGCGCGGGAAGAGTCACCCTTGACCCGGAGCGCTGGGCCCGCCGGTGTGCGGGGCGCTGGGAGCGGTTCGATTTCAGTTGACAAATGACGATTACTCTGGAACAATCTTCAATGCGGGCATGTCGCGGCAGCTTGGGATTGGGCCGCCCGCGGCGTGCTGGTGGCTTGTGGGCGGCTTGTGGGCGGCGTGTGGGCGGCGCAGGGGAGTGCAGGGCGCGCCAGGGCCGGAGTCGGCGCGGGAGCGAGTGGAGTGATATTCATCGGAGTTGGCCCCTGCGGGGCGCCGGCGTCAGGAATCCTGAGGGGGCCATATTGGATTGTAATTCGCTGATACAGGAAACAATTAGAGGAAATCGACGAACAGAGGAAAAAGACCGAGGGACACCCGGAACGGCGTGTGCCCCCAGACCCTCCCGATCCCCCAGCAATCGGAATGGCCACATCGGCGGGGCGGGGTGCCCCAGTTCGAACCAACCGCTCCGGCGGACAACCTTTAATGGCGGAGTCCCGATGAAGAGGGAAGAAACCTAATCGACTTGACGGTCTGGGGTAACGAAGGAAACGGGATCGGCAGAAGGGACTGGACCCCTGTGCCACCCCCTTGCGGCGTGTCCGAAGGAGGAACGATGGAACTGGGTAGATTGGGCGTGTGGTGTCCGACGGACAGCCTGAGCGCCGACCAGGTGAAGGACCTGGCGCAGCAGATCGAGGGCCTGGGCTACAGCGCCCTCTGGTATCCGGAATCGCGGGGTCACGAGGCATTCTCCCTGGGCAGCTTCCTGCTCAGCCAGACCCGCCGCTTGATCGTCGCCACGGGCATCGCCAACATCTACGCGCGGGATGCGACCACCGCCAAGCAGGGTCAGCACACGCTGGCCAAGCTCTCCGGCGGGCGCTTCCTGCTGGGGCTGGGGGTCTCCCACGTGCCGCTCGTGGAGGGGGTGCGGGGCCACACCTACGGCAAGCCGGTGGCCACCATGCGCGCCTACCTGGACGGCATGGCGCGCGCCGCGGAGTTCGCGCCCAAGCTGCCCGAGCCGGCGCCCACGGTGCTGGCGGCGCTGGGGCCCAACATGGTTGCCCTGGGCGCCGAGCGCGCGACCGGCATCCATCCCTACAACGTGAACCCGGAGCACACCGCCTGGGCGCGCCAGCGCGTGGGGGCGCGGGCCTGGGTGTGCGTGGAGCAAATGGTGCTGCTGGAGCCGGACCCCGCCCGGGCGCGTGCGGTGGCCCGCAAGGAATTGGCCCGCTATCTGCCCATGCCCAACTACCGCAACACCTGGCTGCGCCTGGGCTTCCCCGAGGAGGAGTTGGCCAACGGCGGCAGTGACCGGTTCATCGATGCCATCGTGGCCTGGGGGAACGCACCGGCGATCCGGGCGCGCATCCAGCAGCACATGGATGCCGGGGCGAGCCACGTCTGCATCCAGGCTCTGCACCCCGGCGGCCAGCCGCCGCCCGACTGGAACGCGCTCAAGGCGTTGGCCCCCCGCTGACCATTCCGGCCGTCAACCCGCTGCCGCCCCGGCGCCTGTCGCGGCGGCGCGTTGCTGCCGCAGCCAGCCGTAGCACGCGGCCCGATTCTCGCCCCGCCTCGCGGAAACGGGGATCACCCGCGCCTGGGGACGCACTTGGCGCATCCAGCACTCGCAGCGAGCCTGTCAAGAGTGCCATCGGGCAGCTGATCCACCTTGTTCAGCGGCACCCAACCGGCGGCCGGGAACATGCGGGGCTACTGGACTGGCTTGTCCCCGCCCGCGGTGACGCTGGCAATCTCCTCCCCCGCTCGGCCCAGGGAGCGCGCCGACGGCCGTCGTAGCGACGCCGTGCGGAGCGTGCCTCCTCCATGGAGAAGACGATCCGCTCTCCCACGCCACACCCAAAGACAAGTCCGCGGGCCGGGAGGGCGGGCAGACGGCGCCACGCCGCACGATGGTTTGGAGTTCAGTGCTCCCGCCAGGGCTCGAACCCAGAACAGCGGAACCGCAATCCGCCGTTATATCCAGTTTAACTACGGGAGCCTGCCACGCCCGCTCCGCGCGGGGTGGGCACTGCAAACCGAATAACTAGCAGATGGCCGGCAGGAAGGAAAGCGCGAGGCGCATCCGGGTGATGTACGGATGTTTGTGTCAGGCGGGAATGAGGGTACTCCTTGGGTAGCCGTAGTGAACCCAAAACCAAAGGAGCACCCCCATGACAGCAAAGGCGATGATACGCAGTGTGAAGGAGGCGGTAAAG
>JBGPEV010000376.1:0-4132 GCA_041482995.1 bacterium
CCGACACGTCCCCATTCAATTGACGCGCGGCCAGGATTTGTCTGCGGCACAGCGCCCCGAGCACAGGATGAATCATCCCCCCGCGACAGGGATTCTTCGCGGAGCCTGCCCTTGAGGGCGCCGAAGGGCTCAGAATGACGACATACGATGAGGCATCACGCTGTTCGCAGTTCGTCGTGCTCGTCGTGTTCGTTGTGGTTCAGCAGGGCAGTTCTTTGTGGTCTTCGTGGTCTTTGTGTTTCAGCCGTTGCTGTTGTCGTCACCGTCCGGAGTCCACGTACACAGTCAGGTTGTTGCGGTGGTAGCTCACCGCCTGGGCGATGGTGCGGCCGACGGGCGCGGAGATGCCGGCGAAGACCAGTTGGAACGGGATGCGGGCGCCGCTGGGAATCCGGAAGTTCGAGTTGTCCCGCCCATTGTTGTAGGCGTGGAAGGCCTGGACCGCGTCCAGCTCCCAGGCGCCCAGTTGCGCATCGGTCAACACGTTGCCGATGAAGGCGAAGGCCGTGCCCAGCGTCTGGGTCTGGTTGCGGTCCGCGTAGGCGGTGCCGCGCAGGCGGATCCAACTGATCTCCGTGCCGGCGGGGAAGCGATTCTCCACCGTGCCTTGCACGACAAACAGGCGCTGGCCGCTGGCCTTGTTGAGCACGTAGCGGCCCGCGAGGGCGCTGTCCAAAGCCAGTTGATGCACCCGGCCCGTCTCGATGGTGTAGGGCTGGGAGGCGCCCGGCGCGTTCCACAGCCACGCCGTCCAGATGCCCGCCCCCACCAGCACGATCGCCGCCGCCACCGCCAGGGCGATATAGCGCTGCTGCGTGGTGAACCAGCCCTGCTGGTCGGGCACGACGTGCTTGTCGGGCGGCTTCCGTGTGGGCGGCTCGGTCACCACCATGGGCAGGGCCGGCACTTCCAGCGCGGCTTCGGCAGCGGGTCGCGGCGGCGGCGCTGCTGGCGAGAGCGGCTCCGGCGGTGCCCCGGGTTGGGGTGGTGCTGGAGGCGGCACGGGCGCTTCGAGAGGCGGCAGTTCCTCCTCGGGCTCGGCCGCGGCAACCGGGGCCTCCGTGGGCGCCTCGGCCGGGGGCGCTCCGCCGAGGCCGGCCGGAATTTCCCCTGGCTTGAGGAACAAGCTGTACTTCTGTTCGTCGGGCACCGTGCCTATCGCCGGGCGCGCGGGTGCTGCTCCCAAATCGACCGCGTCCAGGTAGGCCTGGTCGGCATTCACGGGCGGGGCGGGGGCTTCATCGCGCGGCGGGCCGGGGGGCGGCGGCACCGGGCGCCGAATGCCGGGCTCCGGGGCCATATCCTCGAACAGCGCCGACATGCGCCGGTCGTCCGGTTCCGCGATCACCCGCTCCGCCGGGATCACCGGCTCCGCCTCGGAGCGCGGATAGGGGGGGAACTCGGGCGCACCGGCCGCCTCCGTCGCACGCGCCACTTGCTCCCGAGAGAGCACGGCCCCGCCCTGCTCAGCCCGTGGCGGCGGCGTCAGCGGGGGCGGCGCGAACACGTGGTCGCACTGGGTACACTTGAGCTTGATGTCGGGCCGCCGCAGCGGCTCGCGCGGCACACGATAGCGGGACTCGCACTGGGGACAGGTCACCAGCACGCTAGCGCCGCCGTCCTCCGGCGGCGCACCCGCCATCCACGGGGGAATGACCGGGCGCTCCGCCAGGTGCTCCGGCACCGTGATCGACTCCGGCAGCGCGGAAGGCGCTTCCGGTTCCTCTTCCTCCCCTTGAACATAGATCGGCGTGCCGCAGTTCTTGCAGCGCACGAACGTCTTGCGGGCAGGCAGCCGCTCGAGATTCAGGCGGAATTTGTGGGTACAGGACTGGCACTGGATCAGCATCGCTTCTGGCGCCTCCCGCAAGCGTCTGGCGCTGCCGCCGCGCCCAGCCGCTGGGGCCCCCATGTCCTGGCGGGAAACACCGCGGACCTCCCTGGTTCGGGTGCTGCTTACTTTTTGGGGCCGAAGCGAAAAAAAGTCAAATGAAAACAAAGGGCGCTTTGGGGCGAGGGGTACAAGGGCGGCCGGGACGGCCGCCCTACGGGCCGATTCGATTGGCGAGAAGAAGCGGGGCGGGCGTCTCGCCCGCCCCTGCCTCAAACTCCGGCCGTTAAGAGCTACCGCATCGCGCCGCGCATGCGCATCACGGCCCAACTCAGCCACGCCATGCCAACGCCCCAGACCACGGCGCCGATCTGGCCGACAAGATGCGGCAACGGCGGTTCGAACGCGGCCAACACGCCCGCCACCAGCAGCAGCGACGGCACGGCGGGCAATTGCTTGCCGCGCACAAGCACCCAGGCCAGCAGCACGCTGCCCAGCGCCAAGCCGATTTGCGAGCCCAGAAAGACCAAGCCCAGGGGGCCATTGAAGAGCGGGCCATTGTCCGAGAGCAACGGCGCGGTTGCGGGGTTGGCCGCCAGCACGGGCACGATGGTGCCTTCGATCAACGTGATGCTGGTCAGCCCGATCGCGGCCAGCGCGAGCAGCACGAAGGCCACCAGGCCCAACGTGCCGACCGGCTCACTCATATAGAATGCGAACTGGAAGATGCCGAACACGATGAGAATCGAGCATACAAACAGCCCCAGGTGCACCCAGCGCCACGTCTCGGTCGCCATGGCTTGGGGCGAATCTGCGGGATGCAGAATCATCAATACAACAAAGCCCAGCGACCCGATGGCGAGCGCCGTCATGAACGGACAGAATTCCAGCGACGTCGCGGGACTACGGTGTGAGGTCGTGGATTGCATGCGGACTCCTTTTATTCGCGTGATTCGACCGCAGGGTGGCCTGCCAGGGCCGCCAACTTGCTCCGACCAGCGCGGCCGGATGGGGAATTCCTGTACAGGATGCAGAAGCGAGGGCGGAAGTTCGGTGGCCTCGCCCATCGACCCTCGACTTCCGATTCGATAAATCGGATCAATCGTTTGGACAATCAGACGCGGCGGCCGAACCGGCGGCGTCAGGCGGTCGGCGGCGGCCGGGAGCGGTCCATATAGCCATGAATCCGCTGGGTTTGTTCGCCCCGATGCCAGAACACGAAGGACCCTCCGTGGGGACAGTGCTCCGGAAATTCAGCGCTGTTTTGGAAACGCAACTCGATGGTGGTGAGCGAACCGGACGACATGATGTGGTCCACCTGGGCCAGTACGCCGTGTTCCAGATCGTCGGTCAGCTCGTCCTGCCAGTGACGGCGACCCTGCCGAGTGCGCGTGCCGGGCCGGTACAGTACCAGGTCTTCCGTGAAGTGGGCGATGAAGCGCTCCAAGTCCGCGCCGGAGTGCATGACCATGCACGCCCTGTAGTACTGCTCGCGGCGGACATGCTGCTCCAGCAGTGCCGGGTCCGGCTCAACGGCGCCCGCCTGCAGCAGCGCCGCCAGACGCTCCCGCCCCGCGGCGAGCCGGCTGCGCACTGTTCCGATGGGAATATTGAGCAGCGCGGCGATTTGCTCATAAGAACTGCGCAGGCCAAAATGCCGCAGCAACAGGGTCACCCGCAGGGCCTCGGGCAACTGCGCCAGCGCCGGCCACAGCCAATCGCCCAGCGCGCCTTCCTCCAGGCGCGCTTGCACGGCACCCTCCGCCAGGGCGGCCGCCAGGGCCCGGCGCTCGGTGATGTCCCGCCGGATGCGCATGCGGCAGACGTTGCGCACCACGGCGTTCAGCCAGCCGCCCACTGCCGCGGGATCGCGCACCTGATGGATCTTCTCCAGCGCGATCACAAAGGCGTCCTGAACGGCGTCGCGCGCATCGTCCCGGCGGCGCAAGACCTGCAGCGCGATGGCATAGAGATGCGGCTCGTGGCGTTGCAGCAGCAACGCCAAGCCCGCGGGTTCGCCCCGCTGGGCCGTTAGCACCAGGTCGGCGTCGGTCATGGCCCCCCCCCCCAACTCCAGGATTCCCGGGGAGTATACGCCTGATTGGGCCAGATTGGTCAGTGTGCAGGGCGGCCGGGACGGCCACCCTACGGGCCGGTTCGATTGGCGAGGGGAAGCGGGGCGGGCGTCTCGCCCGCCCGCCGAAGGCGCTACCTCCGCCCCCTCTTAGCATCGAGGGAATACTTGCCCGCGCCCTGGGTGGCCAGGAGCAGGGCGACGACGAGGAGCATCGTATCCAGACG
>JBGPEV010000377.1:0-4126 GCA_041482995.1 bacterium
CCAGGTGGAGTCGGAAATCCTGGCCCACCTGACCACCGAAATCCCGCTGCTGAACGTGGTGGGGCAGTACATCCTCCGCTCGGGCGGAAAGCGCCTGCGCCCGTCCATCGCCATCTTCGCGGCCCGCCTGTTCGGGGGCAGCGATGAGCGGGTGCATAAGGCCGCGGCCGCGCTGGAATACCTGCACACCGCCACGCTGCTGCACGACGACGTGGT
The DNA here is from genome assembly GCA_041482995.1 of bacterium. Lineage (GTDB taxonomy): Bacteria > SAR324 > SAR324 > SAR324 > JACQKK01 > JBGPEV01. The sequence goes on from JBGPEV010000377.1 coordinate 217, forward strand.
GGACCAGGCGGACACGCGCCGCGCCCGCAAGGCCGCGCGCATCCTCTGGGGCAATCCGGCCAGCGTGCTGGTGGGCGACTATCTGCTGGCCACCGCCTTCCGTTCGCTCACGCTGCTCGGGAACCCCCAGGTGCTGGACGTGATCTCCCACGCGACCACGCTGATGGCCAAGGGCGAGATCCTGCAACTGATCCGCAAGTTCGACACCGCGACGGAAGGGGACTACCTGGCGATCATCATCCACAAGACGGCCTGCCTGTTCGCGGCGGCGGCCCAGATCGGCGGCGCGCTGGCCGGGGCCGGGCCGGCGGAGCAGGCGGCGCTCTACGCCTACGGCAACGACCTGGGCATCGCCTTCCAGGTGGTGGACGATGCGCTGGACTACGTGGAGGACCGCTCCAAGGTGGGCAAGCCGCTGGGGATCGACCTGAAGGAGCGCAAGGTGACGCTGCCCCTCAGCCGCTTGCTGCAGGTGGCCAGCGCCCCGCAACGCGCCCGGGTGGTGGCCACGCTCAGCAAGCCCGCCATCGAGGACGAGGACGTGCTCGAAGTCGTGGCCCTGATGCAGGAGCATCGCGTGTTGCCCTACACGCTGGGCGAGGCGCGCCGCTACGTCGAGCGGGCCAAGGGCCACCTGGCGGGGCAGCCCGCCCTGGCGGGGAGCCTGCCGCTGAAGGTGGTGGCCGACTTCGTCGTGGAGCGGGAACTGTGAGGGCACCGGTCATGGCCGAGCACCCGTTGCTGCTGATCGCCCGGCGGGCGATCGCCACCCATGCCGCGGGCCGCGACGCGCGCGTGCTGGCCCGCGTGGAGGGACGCAGCCCGCCCCAAGCGTGCTTCGTCTCGCTCAAGGCGGCCGGGCGGCTGCGGGGCTGCATCGGCACGCTCCAGCCCAGCCAACCCCACCTGGAGTGGGAGGTCTTGGAGAACGCGCTGGCGGCGGCCACCCGCGACCCGCGCTTCCCGCCCGTCCGGCGGGAGGAAGTGGCGGGGCTGCGGCTTTCCATCGACCTGCTGTTCGAGCCGGAGCCGGTGGAATCCGCGGCGGCGCTGGACCCCGCGCAGTGGGGGGTGATCGTGCGGGAAGGCCGGCGGTGCGGCGTGCTGCTGCCCAGCATTCCCGGCGTGCGCACGGCCGAGCAGCAGATCGGCATTTGCCGGGAAAAAGCGGGGATCGCTGCGGACGCGGCCGTCACGCTGGAACGGTTCCTCGTGCGGCGCATTGAAGAATGAACAAATATACACAACGACACAACTGCAGCCACAGATAGACACAGATGAACACAGATAAGTAAAGCGGATGGCGATGGCGCAATGCGGTAATACGGGCGGAACATTGCGCGCCCATGATTGGCTAATCTGCTCCAGAAGCCCCTTGGAGAGACGTCCAATGCTTCTTGCTCGCGATCTGTCGCCGGAACATGGGTGCTTCGTCAGAATCAATCTGTGTTTATCTGTGTCCATCTGTGGCCAATCATTTTTGCCGTTGTGTATAGAAGTCACGGACGGCGTCGGGGAGGCGCCGGCCGGGGCAGCAGACGGCATCTGATCCTCCCGGCACCGGAGGCGCAATCGGAACCGCACAGGAATTGAAATCGCAGGCCAGATGAATGGAGGCATCGGAATGCAAGGCATGGACGCCTGGACGCGTTGCACCCCTGGAATCCTGATGGGGGGCTGCGCGCTGATCGTGCTGCTGGGGATCGTCCCCGGCGCCCACGGAGCCGACCCCACGTTGGCCGCGGTCGCGGTGAGCGAACCCGCTGCGACAGCCCTGCCGGGACCCCTCCCGGCGCCCCCCTTGGCCGCCGCTCCTGGGGCCGCCAGCGGGGAGGACACGGTGGAATCCACGCTGCTGGATGACGCGGCGGGCGACGCGGCCGCCGGCCCGCCGGCAGCGGAATCCCCCGCGGAGTTGGCCGCTGAGGACGACGGGTCGGCCGACGACTCCACCGCGCAAGAACTGCCCAACTGGATGGACTTGGCCGGGCTGGCCCGTTACACGGGCTTGTGGATCGGCGCGCCGGCCCAGCCCAAGCCCGCGGCCCGGCCGCTGGTGGTGCCGGACAACAAACACGTGGATTCGGTCGCGCGCTACTTCCTCACCCGCAAGCGCAAGGTGTTGGAGGCGGGCTACCGCCGCTCCAGCCGCTATCTGCCCACCATTCGCGCCATATTCGCGGAGGAAGGCATTCCACGGGAACTGGCCTATCTGGCCGCCGTGGAGAGCAACTACAACCCCACTGCCCGTTCGCACGCCAGGGCCGCCGGGCTGTGGCAGTTCATGACCGGCACCGCGCGCAAGTTCGGCCTGCGGGTGCAGCAGCCCTGGTATGACGAGCGGCTCGATCCCGTCTACTCGACGCGCGCCGCCGCGCGCCTGCTGGCCTATTTGCACGATACGTTCGGCTCGTGGGAGCTGGCCCTGGCGGCCTACAACGCCGGGGAGGGGCGGGTGAACAGCGCCATCCGCCGCGCCCGCCAACCGGCGGGAGAAGAGAATTTCTGGACGTTGCGCCGCCTGCCCCGGGAGACCAAGGGCTACGTGCCCTCGTTCTTCGCGCTGGCGCGCATTTATGACGCTCCGGAGACCTACGGCCTGGCAGCACTGGAGCAGGAAGCGCCGCTGGAACTGGAGGCGGTCCAGATCGAGATCGCCACGAGTCTCGCGGAACTGGCCCAGCGCCTGGACGTGCCCCTGGAAGACCTGCGGCGGCACAACCCGGCCTGGAAGCGCGGGTTCGTTCCACCCACGGTTGCGGGCGCCGGCCTGGGCCCCGTGCTGTTGCACGTGCCGCGCGGCCACGGCGGGCGCGTCGCGGAGATTCTCGCCAAGAACCCGCCGCGCCCGGTCACCTGGCGGACGCACACCGTGGCGAAGGGCGAAACCCTGTCCGAAATTGCACAGGTCTACGGCGTGTCCCTGCGGGAATTGCTGGCCGTGAACGCGCTGCGCACTGCACGCCTGCTGTCCGTCGGCCAAGTGATCGCGCTGCCGGTACCCGCCGGCGGCGCGGCCGCGGCCGCACCGCCCTCCGCCCCGCCCGCGGCCGTCGCGGCACGCGCCGCCCCCGAAGCGGAAAGCGCGGGCCCCAAGCGCGTCAAGGCGGTGCACGTCGTGCAATCCGGCGAATCGCTCTGGTCCATCGCCCAGCAATACGGCGTGGCGCTGGGCGATCTGAAACGCTGGAACGGCCTGCGCGGCAGCCGGCTCCTGCCCGATCATGAGCTGATCGTCTTCCTGGCGCGGTAGCGAATGTTCGGGTCCAGGGTTATACCAAAGGGGCTTGCGAACCGATTCCTGACCGAAGGGGACGACATGAACGGCGAGTGGACTGTCCGCACCAAAATATGCCCCCAGGGTGTCCGCGCGATGCGGGTGACCTTGGCATGCGCGATGGCGCTTCTCCTGGGCGTCGTGGCCCATGCGCAAATGCAGCCGGCCCAGCCCATTCCAGATCTGAAGCAGGCTCCCGCCGCGGTACGGGTGGTTGGCGTCACGCACTGCGGCAGCGGGGCCATCTTCCATCTGAAGATGCAGGATGGGCAGACTCGGCCGTATGCGGAGATCAATCTGCGCATCAAGCTCGACAGCACCGGCAACGGTCCGCCGGCCGGCATGGCCATCCTGCTCCCGGCTGGAATGACCGGCGACCGCGCCTCCCTGGTCTTCCACAGCCTCGCGGATGTGACGGCACTTGTGCGGGAAGCGTGCTGACCCAGGGCGTGCGGAAGTTCCCAAACCCGGAGGCGCGAGCGATGGAAGGAGCGGAACGCTGGAACGGCAAGGTGGCGCTGGTGACCGGCGCCACCACGGGCATTGGGGAGGCCATGGCCCACGCCCTGGCGCACCTGGGCATGAAGGTGGCCGTGGCCGGGCGACGCAAGGAACGCCTGGATGAGGTGGTGC
>JBGPEV010000378.1:0-4122 GCA_041482995.1 bacterium
ACCTTGCGAACGATCTCTTCCGTGATCCGTTTCGCGTTTTCAGGAGGCAATTGCTCCAGCAAAGCCGCAGCCTTGCGCGGGTTCATCGACATCAGGATCTGAACGGCCACCTTCGGTTCCAGCGTCTGGAACTTCTCGGCCGACTTCTTCGGATCCATGCCGTTGTAAAGAGTGACGACCTTCTTCAGGTTCTCCGCATCCAGCGCTTTTTTCGCATCCATGCTGGCTTCAATTTCGCCTTGAAGCCGTTTCAGTTCTGAAACCTGGTGTTGAATGTTGTCGCGCAGCACCCGCAATTGTTCTTCCCGCTGATTGAGCAGGGTGTCCCGTTCGTCCAATTGCCGCTTGCGTTGCATCAAGCTCAGCAGAATCTGGCGCTCGGTTTCCGTGAGCGCTTCCTGCTTGGCGGCGTCGCTGGCGCCCTGGGAGGCTTCCTTCTTTCCGGCCGTCTCCAGGTCCGGAAACGTTCCCGGGCGCACCTTGTTCACCCAGGTTTTCAGCGTGGACATGCTATATCCGTACCGCGGCGGCATTCCCGTCAACAAAACCGCACAGATCAGGACGGCGGCTGCCTTGCTGAGCTTCCCGGTCGGCATGTGGTTTCCGCGAGTTAGAGGCGCGACTTTCAGGCTTTGAACGTATGGTAGTTCGCGGCCACTTCATCCATGTCGGCCCGTTCCCGCCGGCTGAGCCGTTGCTCATAGCGGGCCTGAGCCTTGTCGCGCAGAATTTCCATCGTCCGGCGGGCGCGCCGGGCTTCCACCAACTCCCGGCGGCGCGCTTCCAACACCTGCTGGTACTCGTTCAGCGATTCCCCCAGCCGTCCGATCTCCCCATCCAGCCGCTGGCGGTAGTTCACGTGCAGTTGCAGGGGAAACGCACTGGGGCTGCTCTGGCGCAGGGCGTCCATCTGGTCGCCGGAGCGGCGGATGTCCACCTTGCGCGCCGCGATCTCGTGCTCCATCCGCTGCGCCTCCAACAGCGCCAAGCTGTAGTCCTTTTGTTTGATCCGCTCCAGCCGCTCGCGAATCTCCAGCACGTGTTGCAGCCGAAACCGGAACATGGGTCGCCCGTGCCGTTATCCTGTGCGCCTGCCGCGGCGTTGCCTAAACGTCGGCCCGGCGCCCGGCCCGCACCATCTGCCGGGCGGACGCCAGGGCGTGTCCGGTCACTTCGAGGCCGCTCAGCAGCCGCGCCACCTCGTGCACCGATTCTTCTTCCGTCAGCCGAGTGATCCGCGTGAACGTCTGCCGCCCATCCGTGTCCTTGGCCACGGCGCAATGGTGGCTGGCCAGCGCGGCGATCTGGGGCAGGTGGGTGACGCACAAGACCTGGTGCGAGCGGCCCAGCCCGCGCAGCTTGTGGCCCACCACTTCCGCCATGGCGCCGCCGATGCCCGCGTCCACCTCGTCGAAGATCAAGGTGCGCGTGGGGTCGGCCTCGGCCAGCACCGTCTTCAATCCCAGCATGGTGCGGCTCAGTTCCCCGCCGGAGGCGATCTTCGCCAGCGGCCGGGGCGCCTGACCCGGGTTGGTGCTGAGCAGGAATTCCACATCGTCGACGCCCTTGCCGCCGTAGGCCGGCACGCCGCCGGCGGACGGGCCGCGGGCCGCCATGCGGGTCGCGAAGTGCGCCTTGGTCATCCCCAGTTCCTGCAATTGCGCCACCAGGCGCCGATCGAGCGCGATGGCCGCGTGATGCCGTTGGGCGGAAAGATCCGTGGAGAGGGCATGCAATCGCCCGGCCACCTCGCCCAGTTCCGCCTGCACCCGCTCCAACTCGATATCCATCTGATCCAATGCGGCAAGTTCGGCTTCCGCCTCGGCCCAGCGCTGCAACGCGGCCGGTACGGCGCCGCCATACTTGCGGGTGAGCCGTTCGATCTGGGCCAGGCGGGCATTGATCCACTCCAGCCGCCCGGGGTCCGCCTCCATGCGGGCGGCATAGCTGCGCAGCGTCCGGTACAGGTCATCCAATTGGTAGGCCACCGGGGCCACCTGGTTGGCGGCCGCGACCAGGCTGGGATCGATCGCGGCCGCTTCGCCCAGCACTTGCCGCAAGTCCGCCAGCCGCGAGAGCACGGGCGCCTCGCCGTCGTTGAGGGCGTCGCACGCGGCGCTGGCCAGTTGCGCCAGGTGTTCCGCATGGGTGAGGCGCTGCAGCTCCAGCCGCAGGCTCTCTTCTTCGTTCAGGGTGAGCGCCGCCGCGCGGATTTCCTCCGCCGTTTCCGACAGGGTCTGGCGCTGCCGCTCGCGCGCCTGCCCCCTCTGCTCGAGTTCCGCGCGCTGCCGCTGCAAGGCGGCGTAGCGGGCGTATTCCCCGCCCACTTGGCCGCGCAGGGGCAGCAGGCCGCCGAACGCGTCCAGGAAGTCCACGTGGGTCGTCGGATCCAGCAGGAGCTGATTGTCGTGCTGGCCGTGAATGTCCACCAGGTAGCGCCCCAACGCTTCCAGCCGCGCCTGGGTGATGGCACAATCGTTGGCCAGGGCGCGGCTGCGGCCGTTGTCCTGCAGCACGCGGCGCAGCACCAGTTCGCCCTGCTGGGGAACGTCCAATTCCTCCAATTGCCGCCGCACCTCGGGCAGGCGCGAGATATCGAAGCAGGCCTCGACGACCGTCTGCTTTTCGCCCCCGCGCACCTGGTCCGCGCTGGCGCGGCCCCCCAGCACCAGCCGCAGGGCGCCGATCAGGATCGACTTGCCCGCGCCGGTCTCGCCCGTGAGCACGGTGAAGCCGCCAGCGAACTCGATGGCGAGGAACTGGATGGTGGCGAGATTGGTGATGGCCAAACGGGTGAGCACGGGACGGCTCCAGCCTCCAGGGGCGCATCGTCCTGACCGCCGCTTGCCGGGTGGACCTCACGCCGCCCGCGCGGTGCGCAGCCGGCGCGGCACCCAGGGCCCTGCCTGGACCCAAGTTCAAGGCGGCGTTCCGACTTCCGGGAACGTCCCAGCAAGTTACCACAGGCCCCGACGGGTTTGAAGCGGCCCTGGGGCGACGCCCTGCCCGCGGAGGCGAACGGGTCGCTTTCCCCTGCCGCACGCCGCGCTTGCCAAATTTGGCCGGTTGAGTGAAACCCTGGGGTCGGAAAGCCCGTTTCTTATGAAGGAAGGAGAGTCCAGACTCGCAGCGACGCTCGCCGGGCTGCGCAGCACCGGCCGCGCGGAGCGGAGGGCGAGGGCGAGGCCCCCCAAGACACCCGGGTGGTGCCCGCCTGCCGGGCCAACTGGACCCCAATCGATCGCGTGAAAGACGCTGGCGCCTGATGAGCGGCATTTGCGTGTTGTTTGTCGACGATGAGGCCGACATCCGCGACAGTTTCGCGCAGCGGTTCGCACGGCAGTATGACGTCCGCGTGGCCGGCAACGGCAACGAGGCGCTGAAACGGCTGGAGGGAGACCACGGCGTGCAGGTGGTCGTCACCGATATCCGCATGCCGGGCATGACGGGCCTGGAACTGATCGGCAGCGCCAAGCAGGTCGATCCCGACTTGGGCTTCATCGTCATTAGCGGACACGGCGATACCGACGACATCATCACCGCCTTCCGCCTGGGCGCGCACAACTTCATCCGCAAGCCCTACCGCTTCGCCGATCTGGAACGCGCCATCGAGGAAGAGGGCCAGCGCTATGAACAGGCCCGCGAGCAGCGCATCCGCCTGGCCGAGGAGCGGGTCGCCGACCGCTTTCTCACCCGGGTGGACGGACTGACGTTCGAGTTGCCCACCCGCCTGGAATGGATCAGTCCGGTCACGGTGCGCCTGATCGGTGTGTTCGCGGCGATGGGCGTCTGCACCGACGAGAACCGCTTCAACGTCGCCCTCGGTCTCGTGGAGATTCTCACCAACGCCATCGAGCACGGCAACCTCGGCATCACCGGCACCGAGAAGCTGAAGCTGAAGGCCCAAGGCGAGGCGGTCTATCAGGCCGAAGTGCACCGCCGGCTGGAATCGCCCGCTGCCGCCAGCCGAAAAGTGACCATTCATGCCACCTGCGACCGCGCCAAGGCGACGGTGAGAGTGATGGACGAAGGCGGCGGTTTCGAGTTCAACAGCCTGCCCGACCCCACCGACCCGGAAAACCTGTTCAAGCCCAGCGGGCGCGGCATCCTGCTGGCCCGCAC
>JBGPEV010000379.1:0-4117 GCA_041482995.1 bacterium
ATGGGTAGGGCATTCGGGTGGCAAATTCAAGCGAAAGTTGCTGCCGGACAAGCCTCCAGAGCCTATTTCCCGCCCGACCCGCCTGTGCGGAGGCGCCCCTCCGCGGCGGTTTTCCGGTATTCTCCGCACGCCCCCAATGGGACCGTGCGGTGGGGCGCGCCGCGCGAAAGGCCCTGCTCCATGCGCGACACCCGGACGGCGCCCGCATGAGGCGTGTGCCGGGCGGCCGCATTGACATTTGCGGCGCTTTCCCGCTGGGATGAAAGTGACCCGCGCCTCACCGGTGCGCTCGTGGAACCGCCCCGCGGCCCACCGCTTTGCCGCGCAAAGGAGACCCGCATGATCGACCGGCAGTTGCTGGAAATCCTGGTCTGCCCGGAATCCAAGGAGCCCGTGCGGGCCGCGGACGCCGCGCTGCTGGAGGCGGTGAACCGGGCGATCGCGGCGGGCCGCGTGACCAACCGCGGCGGCGAGGCCGTGAAAGATCCCATCGACGGCGGCCTGGTGCGGGCCGACGGCAAGTTCCTCTATCCGGTGCGCGACGAGATCCCCATCATGCTGGTGGAGGAGGCCATTCCGCTCCCGGTGGCCCAGGCGTGAAGGCTGCGCCCGACGGCGGACCGCGCATCGTCTCCTTTCTTCATCAGAAGGGGGGCACCGGTAAAAGCACGCTGGCGGTGTGCACCGCGTGGGGGTTGGCCGCGCAGGGCGCGCGCGTGCTGCTGCTCGACACGGACTACCAGGGCACGAGCAGCGAATGGGGCAATCGCTTTGGCGCGGCCAACGGAGTCGAGGTGCGCTCCCAGGTGCAGCCCCTGGTGCACTTGCAGGCCGAGCGCTTCCGGGGCGCCGTCGATTGGCTGGTCATCGATGGCCCTCCCGCGCTTTCCCAAATGACGGAGAGTATCGCCCGGGCGGGCGGGCGGGTCGTGATTCCCCTGCGCCCCGCGTTACCGGACGTATGGGCACTGCCCTGGCTGGCGGCGGTGTTGCGCAAGCAGATCGCCGGGCGCTTGCCGCTCGATCCCATCGCGGTGTTCACCCAATATCGTGGGGAAGACTTGGCGCTGCTTACGCGGGACGTGGAGGCCTGGGGCATACCCGTCCATCCGCGCCCCATCCAGGCCGATCCGGCGTTTGCCCAGGTGTTCGCCGGCACGCCGCTCCCGCCCCCCCTGCTGGCACGGGTGCTGGAGGTGGCGTTGGGCCAGGGCGGCGGAGCGGCGGCGCAACCGGGTTAGGTCCTGTTTGAAATAGGTCTGGACCTAAATGAACTACCCCGCCGCTTGCGGCGGGGTAGTTCATCAACGGGACACCACACCAGAGCAGCTTGTTGACGATGCCCAGCGCGGTGGCCGCGGCAATGGTGATTCCGCCCAGCCAGATCACGATGTCCCGGCGCATCACCTCCATGTCCCGGCGCAAGACCTCCATCTGTTGTGTGATGCAGACATCCAGTTCCTTGAAGTCCCGGCGCACCAACTCGATATCCTGGTGTACCCCTTCGATATCCCGCTTGGTGGCGAGATTCTGCTCAACCACGTCGCGCAGGGCTTCGGCCTGGGCTTCCGCCTGCCGAGGCGTGAATCCGGCTTCCTGGAGCTTCTTGCCGTAGGTGAGGGTATCAATCGCCACAGTCATCTCCACAGCCCGTGAGCGAATTGAGCGGCACAAAAATACCGCCTTCCACGGCGTGCAGCAAAGCGTCGAGGCCGTCCATAGTGCCCATCATCCGTCGTGCCTGCCCGCCGCCCATTCGCGCACCACCTCGCGGTCGTCGAAGGGCAGCTTGCGGCCGTTCAATTCCTGATAGGTCTCGCTGCCCTTGCCCGCGAGCAGCAGGAAGTCACCCGGCCGGGCCTGGTCCAACAGGGCGTGGATCGCGGCGCGGCGGTCGGCCAGGCGCAGGGTGGGCGCGCCGCCGGTCATGCCCGCCTCGATCTCGCGCAAGATCGCCTCCGGATCTTCCCCGCGCGGATTGTCCGAGGTGAGCACGGTCACGTCCGCCAGGCGCTGGGCAATGGCGCCCATCAGCGGACGCTTGCTCCGGTCGCGCTCCCCGCCGCAGCCGAACAGCACGGCCACCCGGCCCTGGGTGAGCCGCCGCGCGGTGCGCAGCACGGTCTCCAGCGCGTCCGGCGTGTGGGCATAGTCCACCACCACGGCGAAGGGATGGGGCAGCGGCAGGCGCTGGAAGCGTCCCGGCGCGCCGCGGCAGTGGGACGCCGCTCCCGCCAGCGCCTGGGCGGGGTGGCCGACGGCCAGCAGCAGGCCGACCGCCGCCAGCCAATTGGCGAGGTTGAAGGCGCCCGGCAGCGGCAGCGTGAACCGATGGGCCGCGCGTTCCACGTGCAGCACCCCGCGCGATCCCTCGGCCGTCTGTTCCACGCCGGAAAGCGCCAGCGCCGCTTTGCCTTCCACGGCATAGGTGAGAACGGCCGTTTGGGGCCGCTCCCGCCGCACCTGCGCGTCGAGCCGGCGGCCGAAGGGATCGTCCAGGTTGAGCACGGCCCAGGGCGGCGCGTAGTCCAGGAACAGCCGCGCTTTCTCGGCCGCGTAGGCCTCCATCGTGCCGTGGTAGTCCAGGTGATCCTGGGTGAGATTGGTCAGCGCCGCCGCGGCAAAGTCCAAGCCGCGCGTGCGCTGCTGGTGCAGGCCGATGGAGCTGACCTCCATGGCCACGGTGGGCACGCCCCGGTTGACGCACTGGCGCAGGAAACCCTGCACGTCTGGCGACTCGGGCGTCGTGCGGCCCGGATCGCGGATTGTCTCCCCCAGCCGCATCCCTAGGCTGCCCACGATGCCGCAGGGCTGCCCCAGCGCCTCCAGCATCTGCGCGGCCAGGAACGTGACCGTGGCCTTGCCGTTGGTGCCGGTGACCCCCAGCAGATGCAGGTGGCGCGAGGGCGCGCCATAGACCGACCGCGCCACGTCGGCCAGCGCCGCGCGGCCCGGAGGCACTAGGAACACGCCCGCCCGGCCCGGGGCGGGCGCCGCGGCCAGCCGCTCGAAGGCCAACCCGTCGCTCACGAACAGGGCCGGCGCTCCCGCCTGTTGGGCGGCATCCAGGTACGCATGCCCGTCCGTCTTGGCCCCGGGCAGGGCGTAGAACGCCGTGGCCCGGTCACTGGCGCGGGAGTCGTGCGTCACGGCCGCCAGATCGAACTCCGGATCGTCCACGCGGGAGCGCAGCATCACCGGCAGAGCCGCCAGGGCCTTGAGTTTCATGGGAGCGCCGGGCTTCCAAAAACTGCCATCCGCGAATTTCGCAGCGTACACCGCTTGGCCATCGCCTTTCGAGCGCGTCCCGCCATTTTCCCACGATCCGCGTTTTCGCCTGATCATCTGTCAATTCAGCCGATCAGGCCGTCCAATTGGCGCGCTGCACTTGACCTGACAGCGGGAGTCAGCACCTTACTGCGCCGCTCGGTGCCAGCTCCCTTTTCCCACGATCCACGCTTTGGACCGATTCATTGCAATTTCAACCAGATGGATCTCTTTTTGCCGCCCCTGACGACCCACAGCCGATTGGGTTTGAACGGTTTCTGGCGTTCGGGGCTCCCCTCCGCCTGCACGCGAAGATCGGCCACCGTTGCGTCTGGCTCGCCCCCCTCATGATCCTACCGCGAATGAAACAATTGTCAATAGTTCATTCCGACCCGTGGCGGGCTGCCGCCGGCCGAACGGGGGCGCGTTGGCACTTCTCCGGGTTCCTTGTGGTGAGACACCGAGAGAATCCGTGGCCGGCCGCCGGACGACTTCACGGCATCTCTGCGCGCCGCGTGGTTGACAACGCCGGTCGGGGTTTTTACTCTAACCAGATTGTTCCCTCGGTGGGGCGTCGCCAAGCGGTAAGGCAGCGGGTTTTGATCCCGCCATTCCTAGGTTCGAATCCTAGCGCCCCAGCCTTCCATTTCAAAGCCGAAGCGATTCGGAGCCATTCAAACCTCCGCTGTGGTGTTGCGTGCTAGGCTCTGTTTGAAAATTCCCAGTCGCGGTCAAGGCGACCGCGTCTTCTCTCCCTCGCGCCGCGCGCGGTCCCTCCCCACCTTGTGGGGAGGGACAAAGCAACCACCGCCACGCTGGCCCATTGGGTGGGTCGTTGTCCCCCTCCACA
>JBGPEV010000380.1:0-4097 GCA_041482995.1 bacterium
ACGGCAGGTCCGCCATCGCCCCCGCGTAGCCGTGCGCCCGGGCCACGGCAAGCGTGACGCCGAAACGGGTTTCCCCGCCCCGGTCGGTCCGGTCGTTCACGTAGCCGCCCTCCAGCCGCAACACGCGGCTCAGTGCATCGTCAAAGGCCGACATGGCAATCACTCGGTGTGAACTTGTGGCGCCGAGCCGAACCGCTCCTTGCTCTGCCCGGCGTTAGGGGCTAAAAATAAAACTTTTTCGGGGGGGCATCAGGAGGCACCGGCGATGAGACATTGCGTTTCCCTGGCGGAGTTCAGCCCGGAAGAACTGCGCGGCATCGTGCAGGCGGCGCTGCTGCTGAAACGGGAGCCGCGCCGCTTTGCCAATCTGCTGGCGGGGCGCTGGCTGCTGATGCTGTTCCAGAAGACGTCAACGCGCACGCGCATGTCCTTCGAGATCGGCATGGGCCGGCTGGGGGGCCAGAGCGTGGTGATGAACTGGGACGCCAGCAACTTCGCCATCTCCCCCATCGAATACGAGGCGCGCTATGCCTCGGGCCAGGTGGACCTGATCATGGCGCGGCTGAAGAAGCACGAGGAGTTGCTCGCGCTGGCCCGGTATTCCCGCGTGCCCGTGATCAACGGCTGCGACGACCGCGACCATCCCTGCCAGGCCTTGGCGGATCTGCTGACGATCTACGAGACCGCCGGCACCTTCGAGGGCCAGACGCTCACCTACGTGGGCATCCACAACAACGTGGCCAATTCGCTCTGCTGGGCGTGCAGCAAGGCGGGCGTGCAACTGATCCTGGTCACGCCCGAGATGCACCCCGCGGCCCACGACGCCGCCATGCTCGAGGCGCTCACCGCCCAGGGCAAGATCGAGCGCACACTGGATCTGAACGGCGCGGCGCGGCGCTCCACCTTCGTCTATACGGATACGTGGATCGACATGGAGTACTTCAACGATCCCTCGTACCAGGACGAGAAGAAACGCCGCACGGCGTTGCTGCAGCCCTACCAGCTCAATGCGCGGACCCTGGCGGGCAGCACCCCCTACATCCTGCACGATATGCCCATCCACCCCGGCTTCGAGATCAGCGCCGATCTGGTGGATTCCCCCCGTTCCCTCATCTACCGCCAAGCCGGAAACCGCCTGTTTGCCCAGCAGGCGCTCATGCTTTTTTTGCTCGGCATTCCAGTCACTTGAGTATCAACAACAACAAAAATGATTAGCCACAGATGAACACCGATAAACACAGATTGATTTTGACGATGCACCCATGTTCCGGAGACTGATCGCGAGCAAGAAGCATCGGACTGCTCTCCAAGGGGCTCTTGGAGCAGGTTAGCCAATCATGGGCGCGCAATGCTCCACCCGTATCACTGCACCGCGCCATCGCCTTCCGCTTTTCTTATCTGTGTTTATCTGTGTCTATCTGTGGCTGCTGTTATGTCGTTGTGTATAACTGCGGCAACCTTCTGGATGTTCGGCCGCCCAGCCGATGCCCCGATGCCCATAGTGGTGCGGGAATTGCTTGGTTCTCCCCGAGACTCTGCCACAACCGTTGGCAGGCCCGATTTGTGCCGGGTTGGCACAATCCATCCTTCGGCGGCCTGTCGAGCGATCATGGGAGCAAGATCAAAATGGGCATGGGAATCGGTGACATGAAGGTCGGCGGCCACACTGCCGCCCCCAAGACCCTGCATGCGGAACCCAGCGCCCCACCGGCGCAGCCCGGCTTTCTCGAGCGGTTCCAGAAACTGCCGGAGGGCCGGTATGAAACCAAGTCCAGCGGCCTGAAGGTGGCCGAATTGGCGGAAGGCCAAGGCCCCGCCGCGGCCAAGGGCATGACGGTGGTCGTCCGCTACACTGGCTGGACCGAAGACGGCAAGAAGTTCGATAGCTCGCAGGACAAGGGCCAACCATTCGAATTCACGCTCGGCTCCGGCCACGTGATCAAGGGCTGGGAAGAAGGCCTGAACGGCGCCAAGCCGGGCCAACGGCTGCAACTGGTCATTCCCGCCGGCTTGGCCTATGGCAACCGCCAGGTGGGCGACATTCCCTCCAACTCCACCCTGGTGTTCAACGTGGAAGTGGTGGCCGTGAATCCGCCCCCGCCCAACACCAAGGGCACGATGAGCGTGGTGGCTTAACGCCGCACCGCGTTCTTTCCCGCGGCCGGCGACTCGCTGGCGGCGGGTGCCGACCCAATGGCCGATAACTCCCCCTGGCGCGACCCGGTCGGGAAGGACGGTTCCTCCGCCATTCTCCAGATCCTACCCGGTGGTGAGGCACGGTTCAGTTTTCGGATAATTTGCCACCTGGATGTCCCGCGCGTCACCTCTCCCCCGTCGCTGCGCGCCGCCCCATCCCGGTGAATCCGGTTCGCACCGCGGGTGGCGCTCACGCGGGGGAGTGGGCCGGGGGGAGAGGAATCGCGCCGGCACGACGCCTTCGACTGAACCGAGCCACAAGGCGTAGCGGGCCACCAGCCCAACCAGGCTGACGGCGGCGCCTCTCCACCGCTAAAACACCAGGCTGCCCTGATCGATTGACTCCAACTCCAGCACGCCCGCCCACAAATCCTCATACGGCCGCTCGCGCTTGATGAACGGCTGACTCGAGTTGCGAATCTTCACCACCCGCACGGCGTCGCTATCCGAAGTGTCCAACGTCGCCAGCACGTGGAACCCGTTCATCCACCACCAGTTGATCACCTCCGCGTGCGCGGCCGGCACGTACCGCAGCGGCACGCGATACCGGAAAAAACTTCCCCAGTCGACGGTAAATACCCTCCCGCTTGCTCCGCGATGCGACTGCCTCATCACCTGCAGGCCGCTCTCCATCGGCCATTCCGCGTGCACCACGATCGGATCCACCTCCGTCAACACGTCGTCCAGCCATACTGCAAAGCTGCCCACCGTCGTGACCCCGCGGTAAAGCAGGAACCGCTCGTTCTGAGCGCTGATCACGCTGGTCTCCTGAAAATACGGCTCCAACTCCGCCGCCCCGCCGATCAGAGTCCCCCCGTAGAACCCGGGATTCACCGTGACGTACACTTGGCCCGAGTACGCAGCCGTGCACCGCGCCCGCCACCGCGTGGCAATCCCATGCGTCGCGACCTCCGGAAACCACCGTGCCTGCGCATCGTTCGCATATTCGTAGTCGTACGCCAGGACTGGGCTGCCGACATTGGCCGAGGAAAAAACGTGTACCCTCACCCCCTGCCCGGAGCTGTGCACGTCGGTGTCTTGCGGAAAAGCGGAACTCTGGCTCGTTCCAAACGCCCACGATCCACACCGGATCGGACTCCATGCGGCGCTCGCAACATCGAAGCTCTGGGCGCGATCCGCCTGCCCAAGCAAACACCCAAGCCGAAAATCACCCATGACTCCTCCCTCCTCCTCGTCCGCCGCGTCTGCCCAGACGCCGCGCGTCGTGATGAAGCCGCCGCCAACGGGAACCTCCAGCGCCCCCGCGTGGGCCAGTGCGATCACGCAGTTCCTGTTCCATCGGCCATGGCGGCGCCGGCTCCCGGGCTAGTTCAAGTCGTCGGGCGTGAAGTTGCGGTAGCGGTAGGTGCGCGGCCCGCCGGAAATGCGGGAGACCCACGCGTCGAGCGTGCCATCCGGTTGCGGTACCAGGTTCAGGTTGCCTTGTTTGGCGATCCGCGCATCCTCCACCCACGAGGATCCCTGGTCGAACGAGCGATAGACGGCGCCGCCGTTAAGCGTGGCCTCTTCATCGAAGCCGAAGAGCAGATGCCCGCAATCGGTGCGCGTCACCGCCGCGAATCCCACCTGGCTCAGCACGGTGCTCCACCCAACCGAGGTGGGGGACACCCGGGTCCCGCGCAACACGCGCAATTGGGCCACGCCCGAGCCGAACGTGCCGAGCAAATACTCCGACCCCGTGATGCCGTAGAGGCCTCCCGTGTTGAAGTCCCCGCTCGAGAGCACCGTGTGGCGCGGCGCCCAGGTCACCCCGTCATCGAGGGATTCCCAGAGGTACACCCCGTTGGCCAGCGCCGCGTTGTCGTACCCCGTCGCCCCCCACACCGTGCCCGAGACCGGCTGGAAAAATCGGCGCACGTTGTAGCCGGGGCTCACCGTCC
>JBGPEV010000381.1:0-4071 GCA_041482995.1 bacterium
CCTGCGGCCAGCTTTCGAACCCTTGCCTAAGCGCGTACACGATTACGCCAACCACATTCTGCTAAAATGAACAGTATTGGGGCTTGGAGAGGGCGGGGCCCACCCGTGCTGAGCGCTTGCGCAAAGCGCCAGCGGCGCCGGGCGTGGGAGGGTGAGGCCGCGCGCAGCTCGGAGCAGACGAGCGATGGCCACATGCCGTGCCACGCAGCCCATAACCGGACTTTGCACCTGCCCTGGGCCGCGACCCGCGGGAGTTGCCAGGCGGGCACGCCCTTGAGTAGGGTGGCGCGGTCGCCGGCCCGCCGTCCGGCCGGCGGCTCGCCCCGCGCGGGCGCGCGGCCGATCCAGCGCATTCAATTGGGGAGAGGAAGCATGTCTCATTGCGGTTGTCATTCCGGGTGGCTCGGCCTGCACGGCGGGTTCGGGCTGGGTCCGCACAGGGGGCTCGGCGCCGTCGCGCCCGGCGGCGGCTCGCGCGGCACGAAGGTCCAAGCCATCGACGTGCACGCCCATTACTATCCGGAGCGCTTCCTCAAGTCCCTGGCGGAAGAAGGCAGTCCGCCGAATTTTCAGGTGGACGTTTCCAATCCACAGGCCCCGGCCGTGATGCGGGGTGCGGTGCGGCAGCAATTGGACGCCAGCTACTGGGACCTGGACCGGCGCGTGAAGCGCATGGACGGGCAGCGGGTGGACACCCACGCCCTGTCGCTCACGCTGCCGATGGTGCACTGGACGACGCCCGAGCGCGGCGCGCGGTTGGCCCGCATCGTCAACGACGCCATGATCGAGGCCCACACGGCGTACCCGGAGCGCTTCTACGGCTGCGCGGCGTTGCCGCTGCAGGAGCCCGCCCTGGCGCTGCAGGAGCTGAACCGGGTGGCCGGGCAGAAAGCGCTGCGGGCCGTCTACCTGCCGACCAACGTCAATGGCAAGGAATTGGCCGACCCGGTCTACTGGCCGATCTACGAGCGCTGCGAAGCGCTGGACTGGCCCGTGATGCTGCACCCGACCACGGTCATCGGCGCCGAGCGGCTGCAGCAGCGCTACTACCTGAACAACCTGCTGGGCAATCCCTTCGACACGACGGTGGCGGCGGCCCACCTGATCTTCGGCGGCGTGCTGGACCGGTTTCCGCGTCTCAACGTCGTGCTGCCCCACGCGGGCGGCGCCCTGCCGTTCCTCTGGGGCCGTATGCAACACGGCCAGGCAATTCGCCCCGAGACCAAGGACCTGGGGCGCAAGCCGGTGCGCGAATATCTGCGCCGCTTCCACTACGACATCATCAGCCACGCGCCGGAGTTGCTGGGGATGCTCATCCAGCAAGTGGGGGCCGACCGCGTCATGTTGGGGAGCGACTACTGCTTCGACATGGGCTACGAGCAGCCCCGCGACGTCGTCATGGGGCTCAAGCTCTCCCGCTCCGACGAGGCGGCGATCCTGGGCGGCAACGCCGCCCGGCTGCTGCGGCTGTAGCGGGCTACGGATAAACCGCCTATCCGCAGATTACACGGAGTTTCTCGCAGACCTCCGTGTCCGCCTGCATCGAGTCCACACAGAGGACTTGACGGAATGGAGTTTCAAGCAGACTTGCTCCCCAGGCCGGTCCCAGCGGAAGATGGGCATGCAGTCCGCGGTGTGCCGGCAACGTGCAATGAAATCGGCGCCCAGCCGGTCAGAATGAAAATCGATCTGCGTAATCTGCGGATTCGCCGTTGTTGGCCCTTCAACTTGGGGTTTCCTCTAGCCTGCTAGCGGAGCCGGCGTGCCAAGGCGCGCTGCGGGCCACCCGGCGGGCGGCCGCGCGCCCGCCGGGCTTTTCGGTGTTGACATCGGGCGCTTGCGCCTCATAGGGTGTGAACGAACAATTCTGCAAACGATTGCAGAACCCAGCCGGGAAATGGGTCGGACGAGATGAAATTCGGAACGTTCTTCTTCTTCCAGCTTCCACCGGGCCACGATCCGGCTCAGGTGATTCACCAGGAACTGGACCAGATGAAGTGGACGGAAGAGTTGGGATTCGACCAGCTCTGGATCACCGAACACCACTTCATCGAGTATGGGCTCTCGGTCGATCCGCCTTCCATCGCGGCGGCGGCCGCCATGCGCACGGAGCGCGTCCGCATCGGATTGGCCGCCGCGATCCTGCCGTTCCACGATCCGATCCGGTTGGCGGAACAGTTGGCGCTCGTGGACATCATGAGCAAGGGCCGCCTGGACGTCGGCATCGGCCGCGGCAACCGCCCGATGGAGTTCCACGGGTACCAGATTCCGCAGATCGAAAGCCGGCAGCGCTTCGACGAGATGCAGCAGATGTTGGTGGGACTGTGGACCCAGGAATACTTCAGCTTCACGGGCAAGCACTACCGGATTCCCCGCGTGCGGATGATTCCCAAGCCCTACCAGAAGCCCCACCCGCCGCTGTACGTGGTGTGCGTCGGACCCGATACGATCAAGCAGACCGCGAGCCAGGGCATTCCCATGCTCAATTCGGTGCTGTTCGGGCCGATCGATCCGCTGGTCGGCAACCGCGACCTGTATGCGAACACCATGCGGGAGGCCGGTTTTGACGCGGCGGCCGTCCAGGCGGCACTGGGCAAGTGGGGGGTCTCCCGCCACGTCTACGTGGCCCCGACGGACCGGCAGGCGTTTGAGGAAGCCAAGGAGGCGGAGCTTTGGTACCAGTCGGCCCTGAAGCGCTTCCTGGTGCCGGACCGGATCGAGGATGCCCACCCGGACCTCCAGCCGGCCTTCCGCGCCATGGCCGAGCGCCTCGCCAAAGTGACCTGGGACGACTTGGTGCGGGAGACCCTGGTGTTCGGCTCGCCCGACACCGTGTGCCGGCACATGGAGGCCATGCGGAAGATCGGCGTGGGCCAGGCCATGTGCTGGATGAATTTTGGCGGGCTGCCCCACGCCCAGGTGCGGCGCTCGATGGAATTGTTTTCGAAAGAGGTCATGCCGCACTTCCGGTAGCAAGCCGGCTGGCGTGCCGGCCAGGATTCAGGCGGGTTCGCTCGTGTGCGGCAGGGGGGAGAGCGGCCGTCCTTGGGGGGGCGGCGGGCTCGGTCATCGGCGGTCAGATCCTGGAGTGGGCCGGATTTCACCCCGGCGGGCGTGGCGCCGGTGGACGCGGCGCCGCGGTGCATCTCTTTCACCAGCAGCAGGGGCGGGCATGAACTTCTGGGTGACCCAGGCCTTCAACGGGATTTCCTACGGCGCACTGCTGTTCCTGCTCTCGAGCGGGCTGTCGCTGATCTTCGGCGTGATGCGGATCGTCAACCTGGCCCACGGCTCCTATTTTCTGCTGGGCGGCTATGTCGCCATCACGGTGATCCAGTTCACCGGCTCCTGGCTGCTTGCGCTGCCGGTGGCGGCGCTGGCGATCGCCGCGGTGGGCCTGCTGATGGAGCGCTACTTCCTGCGCCGCCTGGGCGTCGATGCGATCCGGCAGGTGCTGCTCACCGTCGGATTCGCGTTGATCTTTCAACAGGCCGCCCTGCAGATCTGGGGTGGAAGCGTCCTGAACATCGATCCGCCCAAGTCGCTGGACTGGAGCCTGCAGATGTGGGGGATGTACTTCCCCATGTACCGCGCGTTCATGATCGCGGTCGTGGCGGTGGTCGGGGCGCTGCTCTGGTGGCTGATCGAATCGACCCGGTTGGGCGCCATGATCCGCGCCACGGTGGACGATGCGCAGATGGCCCGGGGCGTGGGGATCGACACCTCCCGCGTCTCCATGCTCGTGTTCGGGCTCGGGGCCTTTTTGGCCGCCCTGGGCGGCGTGATCGGCGGGGGCTTCATCGGGGTCTATCCCGGGCTGGACAACGAGGTGCTGCCTTTGGCTTTCGCGGTGGTGATCATCGGGGGGATGGGCAGCTTGCGGGGGGCCCTGGCCGGCAGCCTGATCGTGGGGCTGATGGACAACTTCGGCAAGGCCCTGTTCCCGGAGCTGGCCTACTTCACGCTGTACGCCCCGATGGCCGTGATCCTGGCCATTCGGCCCACGGGACTCTTTGGCCGGGAATAAGCCGATGCACAGCGGCCGGACCAAGAAGGTGCTGGGTGTGGTCG
>JBGPEV010000382.1:0-4070 GCA_041482995.1 bacterium
CAATTGGGGATCGGCATTTCCGAATTCCCAGGCGATTCTGAGAAACGATTCGGGAGATGCAATCGACATCTGCGCGTCCTCGGACGTGTGCTGGCAATGAGCTTGCGGCGGATCAACCGTCGATTCCACCCGCTGGTGACGTGCGTCGCTGGAGTCCTGCTCGCCCTGGTGGCGTCGGCAGGCGCCGCCCCCGGCGATCTCGTCGTTATGCTGGAGGCCGCGCCCGCGACGCTCGATCCGGTGCGGGCCACTGACGCCTACGGCGTGCGCATCTCGAATCAACTGCTGTTCGAGACCCTGGTCACACTGGACGATACGCTGCAAGTTGCGCCCGGCCTGGCGACGGCCTGGGAGCGGCCGGCCCCCACGCGACTGAGGTTGACCCTCCGCGCGGGCGTGCGCTTTCAAGATGGGACGCCCCTGGAGCCGGCAGATGTGGTGTACACGCTCGAATCCCTGATGGACCCGGCGCTCGGTTCGCCCTATCGGGCGGGGTTGCGGGAGAAGATCGCGCGCGTGCGGGCGCTCCCCCCCCACGGCGTGGAGATCGACCTGACGGCGCCCTACGCCTCGATCCTCACCGATCTGACCGTTCCCATCCGCTCCCGCGCGTCCGGCGCGGCACAGCCCTACAACGGCAGCGGACCGTACCGCCTGGCTAGCCAATCGGCCACGGAGATCGTGCTGGCGCGCAACCCGGCCTATCACGGGCCGCCCGCGGGCCCGGCGCGGGTGGTGTTCAAGGTGGTGCAGGACGAGAATACGCGCATGTTGAAGTTCTTGAAGGGCGACGTGGACCTGGCCATCAACGTGGTGCCGCTGGATCAGGTGCACCAGTTCCACGCGCCGCCCCTCAGCCGCCGCTATACGGTGTTGGAAGCACCGGGACTCTCCTACCAGTACCTAGGGTTCAACCTGGGGGACCCCGCCCTGGGAAATCCCCTGGTGCGGCAGGCGCTGGCCCACGCCATCAACGTCGACGCGCTGATCAAATTCCGGCAGAAGGGCCACTCGGTGCGTGCCGTGGGGGTGTTGCCCCCGGGCGGCCCCTACGCGGCGGAGGGAACGCCGCCGGCCTTCGACCGTAGCCTGGCCCTGCGCTTGCTGGATCAGGCGGGCTATCCCATGAAGGAAGGCGGCCGCTTCGCGCTCACCTACAAGACCAGCACGGACCGCGCCGCGGTCATCCAGGCGCGGGCGATCCAGGCGGACCTGCGCAAGGTGGGTATCCCCATGGAGGTGCGCTCCTACGAATGGGCGACGTTCTATGACGACATTCAGAAGGGGAATTTCCAGCTCTTTTCCCTGCGCTGGATCGGCGTTATCGATCCGGACTTTCAATACGAGCTGTTCCACTCCACCCGCGTGCCACCCGAGGGCCGCAACCGGGGGCGCTATCGGAACGCGGAGGCGGACCGGCTGCTGGAAGCGGGCCGGCTGGAGCCCGACCCCACGCGCCGACGCCGGATCTATCGGGAGCTGGACGCCCTGCTGCGGCACGATCTGCCTTACCTGAGCCTGTGGCACAACAACAACGTGGCGGTGGTCTCCAAGCGCTTCACCGGCTTCCGCCTGCACCCCAGCGGCGGCTTCCAGCACCTGCCCGAGATGCAGCACGTTGCGAACTGATGGCACCGCAGATTGCGCAGATGACGCAGATTGAAACTGCAACTCCCCTGCTGATTCGCAGCTCATGAAAGCCGCAATCACGGATCCGGTGGCACCCACCCGATTGTTCGTTCATAAATCCGCGCAATCCGCGTAATCTGCGGTTAAAAACATCTGCGGCCATGGCCTACTTCGTCAGACGGGTGTTGTGGACGGTGCCCATCCTGTGGGGGGTGCTGACGCTCGTCTTCTTCCTGCTGCACTTGGTGCCGGGCGACCCCGTGGACCTAATGCTCGGGGAGAACGCGGTGCCCGCGGACCGCGACCAGATGCGGATTCAGTTGGGCCTGGACCGTCCGCTGGGCGAGCAATACCTGCGCTACCTGGGCCACGCGCTCGTTGCGGACCTGGGCCGCTCGCTGCACAGCCAGGACCCCGTGACGCTTCTCATCGCCGAGCGGCTGCCGGCCACCGCGGAACTGATGCTGGGCGCGCTGGCCGTGGCGCTGAGCCTGGCCTTCCCGCTGGGGATCATCGCGGCGCTGCACCATGGGCGTTGGGCCGACCAGGCCACGGGCACGTTCGCCGTGTTGGGCGTGGCCATGCCCAATTTCTGGCTGGGGCCGATGCTGATTCTGCTCTTTGCCATCCGGCTGGACTGGCTGCCGGTCAATGAGCGGGGCGGACTCTCGCACCTGGTGCTGCCCGCGCTCACGCTGGGCATGGGCATGGCGGCGCTGCTCTCGCGCATGACGCGCGCCTCGCTGGTGGGCGCACTAGGGGAGGACTTCATCCGCACGGCCCGCGCCAAGGGGCTGCGCGAGCCCACCGTGGTGCTCATACACGCGTTGCGTAACGCGCTGATCCCGATCGTCACGGTGATGGGCCTGCAGATCGGCGCGCTGCTCTCCGGCGCCATCATCACCGAGAGCATCTTCGATTGGCCGGGGCTGGGCAGCCTGCTGCTGGAGGCGATTCGCGGCCGCGATTACCCGGTCGTGCAGGGCTGCGTGCTCTCCATCGCCACCAGCTACGTGCTGGTGAATCTGCTCACGGACCTGGTCTACGGCTGGGTCGACCCGAGGATCCGCCGCGCATGAGCTCCCCCGCCAAGCGCGTATCCCCTCCCCTGCCCCTCCCCACGCTGTGGGGCGGGGTTCCGATTGTGGCGCCGCTGCGCCGAGCCGGTGGTGCATCCCCTTCTCCACAGGGCGGAGAAGGGGGCCGGGGGGATGAGGAGGCCGCATGAGTTCCGCCGCCAAGCGCGTACTGGTGTTGGGCCTGCTGCTGGCCGTGGGCTTCGTGTTGCCGGCGCTCTTTGCACCGTGGCTGGCGCCCGAGGACCCCCTGGAGCTGGACCTGGCTGCCGCCCTGGAGCCGCCAGGGCCGGGCCACTGGCTGGGGCGCGACGAGCAGGGCGGGGACATCTTGAGCCGCCTGATCCATGGGGCACGCATCTCGCTCCTCGTGGGCGTCTCCACCATCGCCGTCTCGGCGACCATCGGCATCGCGGTGGGTCTGCTGGCGGGCTACGCGGGCGGCCCGACCGAGCAGGCGCTGATGCGGCTGGTGGACGTGCTGCTGGCTTTTCCCGGGCTGCTGCTGGCCATCGCCCTGGTGGCGGTGCTAGGCCCTGGACTCTCCAACGTGGTGATCGCGCTCGCCGCGCTGGGCTGGACGGGCTTCGCGCGCCTGGTGCGCGGCCAGGTGCTCACGGTGAAGCCCCTGGATTACGTGATGGCCGCGCGCTCCCTCGGCGCCGGCGACCTGCGCGTGATGACCCGGCACATCCTGCCCAACATCCTCGGGGTCGTGTGGGTGCAGGCCAGCTTCGGCATCGCCGGCGCGATCCTGGCCGAGGCCTCCCTCAGCTTCCTGGGCCTGGGCGTACCGCCGGGCACTCCCAGTTGGGGCGCCATGCTGAGCGAGGGCAAGCACACCCTGCTGGAGGCCCCCCACGTCTCCCTCTTCCCCGGCCTGGCCATCATGGCCGTCGTGATGGCCTTCAACCTGCTGGGAGACGCGCTGACCGACTGGCTCGACCCCAAGCGGCGCCAGGGGTAGGGGGTAAAAAGAGCGCTAAACTCGTTGATGATTTCGAGATTTCCAACCATGCAAGTAGAGGACAAGTTGGTGCTTGCACTATTTGAGGAATCTCTGCAAAGTAAAGTTGGTTGTACAACTTGGACGCGCAACCTCACATGGAGTGACCAAGATGCGTTCGCTCGGCGAACCTCTCTTTTCAGGGCCTTCGGCCCACGATCTGCGCGAGGCAGCGCGACAACAGATTGAAAATCACGTCGCTGCGATCAGCGCCACGACTCTGCTCAATGCAGATTCAGACACGCTGATGTCCGATATCATTCGAGAGCGGGCAATCGAAATTCCAAGTCTCTTATCCTTAGCATAATGACTTACAACGCTAAGCTGTTCAACCAGCTCAGTAATATCGCTATCAAAAA
>JBGPEV010000383.1:0-4069 GCA_041482995.1 bacterium
ACCAAGTCGCCGTTCTGCCACTGCACGGCAATGCCGGTCAGGTAGCCGGGCGCGAAGATTGGATCGTGCTTCTTGTCAAAGACGAGCCGCCCCGCCGTGCCCAGGGCATCGGTTTTCTCCAGGGCAGCCACCAGCTTGTCGCTGTCCAGCGTGCCGGCCTGCTCGATCGACGTCTTGAGCAATTGAATGGCGTCGTAGGTGGCTGCGGTGTAGGTGGGCGACTTGCCAAACCGGGTCTTGTACGCCTTGAGAAAACTGCGCGTGGTCGGCGTGATCGCCACATCGCTGTAGGTATTGAGGGTACTCACATAGTTGCCCTTCTTCGCTGTCGCGGCCCAGAACTCGTCCTTTTGGGCCTCCACATTGATGCCCCAGGGAATGGCGGGGATCTGCAGCTCGTTCATCTGCCGGCCCATCACGATCCCCACGGGGCCGGAGATCATCGTCATCACCAGATGCGCGCCGGAACGCTTGATGGCGGAAAGCTCCGCCGTCACGTCCGTGGCCGTGGCCGATGGCTGCCACACTCCCACCACCTCCATGCCCATCTTGGGCAGGTTAGCCTGGGCTGCCTTCACCAGGGGTTCCACCCACACCGTCTTCTCCGCCAGAATCGCCACCTTGGGCTTGGGCTGACCCAACTCCTTGCGCACCTGGTCGGCTATCGATGCGAACACGGCGAACAGAAACTTGCCCAGGTCGGAGGACTTGAAGGGCGACACGCGGAACCAGTACTTGTAACGGTTGTAGTCCTTCTCCACCCGCAGCCCCAATTCATCGTGGGCCGCGCCGACGCCCAGGAAGACCTTCTTGTAGTCCATCGCCACTTCCTGCATGGCCAGCACGGCTTCGGAGCGGAAGCCGCCGATCACGACGTCCACCTTGTCCCGCGTGATGGCCCGCTCCAGGGCGTTGGCGGCATCGGGCACGTTCATGATCTCGTTGGTGTCCACCTTCACCAACTCGATGGGCCGCTTGGTGCCGCCCACGTCGATGCCGCCGGCCTTGTTGATCTCGTCGGCGGCCAGAGTCGCCCCGTTCCAGTGGTCCTCGCCCTGGAGGAAGTTCATCGGGCCCAGCACCCCGATCTTGATCGGCTGCGCGCTTGCCCAGCCCGGCACGGCCAGCGCCAACCCAAATAGGGCGGCGCAAACCAGACCGATTCCCCATCGCTTGATGTCCATGATTGTCTCCATGCGTGGTGATTCCCCCCGTAGACCCGCCAAGCCGGTTTGTTGCGATCCCGGCCCACTCCAGCGAATTCGCGCCCTTTCGCCATGCTTAGCAGAGCGCCGGGCGATTGGGAACGCCCCGGCGGCGGCGCGGACCGGTGAGGCAGGGGGTGGGCCAAATATGCTAAGGGACTTCACCGGCGAAGCGCTCGCAATGGGAAGCCAGGCCGTAGGGGTTGCACGAGGAGTTGACGCGATGAAGATCTGCTTTCTGTGGAAAAACCGGGCGGACTACGCGCAGCGCATTCCACAGGGCCTGGAGTGGATGGTCATGGGTAGCGGTGCGGACGGGCGCTACACGGCAGAGGATCTGCGGCGCGCCGCCGATGCCGATGCGATCGTCGCCGCTCATGAGCCGGTGGACGAGGCGCTCCTGGCGGCCTGTCCCCGCGTGAAGATCGTGCAGCGCATGGGCGTGGGCTACAACACGGTGGACCTGCAAGCCGCGGCCCGGCGCCACATCCCGGTGTGCAACCTGGGCGACGTGAACAAGGACGCGCTGGGCGAGCACGGCATGGCGTTGTTGCTCGCGCTCACCCGGCGCATCGTGGACAACCACGAGCGGCTGCGGGCGGCCGATTGGGCGGGCGCGCGGGCCATCCTGGACACGACCTATGAACTGAAGGGACGCACGCTGGGTATCCTGGGTTTGGGCAAGAGCGGTTACGAACTCGCCCGGCGGGCCCGGGCGTTCGGCATGCGCATCCTCTATCACAGCCGCTCCCGGCCCGACGCCCGGCTCACCGAGGCGATCGCTGCCGAGCCGCGGCGCCTGGACGAATTGCTGCGCGAGTCCGATGCCGTCGCCGTGTGCGTCAGCCTCAATCCCAGTACGCAGGGCCTGATCGGCGCGCGGGAACTGGCGCTCATGAAGCCGGGGGCCTACCTGATCGACCTGGCCCGCGGCGGCATCGTGGAGGAGGCGCCGCTGGCCGAGGCCCTCAACGCGGGCCGCCTGGCGGGCGCGGGCATGGACGTGTTCGCGGTGGAGCCCGTGCGCCCCGACAATCCCCTGCTCACCGCCAAGAACGTGGTGCTGACCGCCCACAGTGCCGGCACGACGCAGGAATGCACCGACCGCGAGGTGGCCTGGAGCATCGACAACGTGCGGCGCTTCGTGGAGCAGGGGGAACCCCCGCGCTGGATCGTCAACGGCGTCGCCGTGTAGCGGGCTGGGCTTGGCCGGCCGCCGGAGCCGGCGTGGCGCAGTGGGGGGAGAGTATGAACCTGGAGGGATTGCACCGGCCGGCGCGTGACCCGCGAATCCGGGTCACGCGCCGGACGGATCTAGAAGACCACTTCGTCGCCGGGATTCAGGGCGTGAACCTTGGTGGAGGTGGAGCCCAGCGCGTCCAAGTACTCCTTGGGCGTGCCCTTCAGCACGGGGAACGTACCGTAGTGGATCGGGATCGCGTGGGGCGGATTGAGCCAGGTCTTCGTGGCATAGGCCGCATCCGCCGGCGACATGACAAAGTGGCCGCCGATGGGGATCAGGATCAGGTCGGGCTTGTAGTAGTCCGCGATCAGCTTCATGTCGCCGAACAGGCCCGTGTCGCCCATATGATAGATCTTGAAGCCATTCTCCAGCGTCACGATCCAGCCGATCGGTTCACCCGCCGGAAAGACGCGCTCCTTGCCCGTGATCGGATCCACCCAATTCAGTTCCGAACTGTGCTCCGCGTGCACGGGGGTGATCTTGATGTCCGGCCCAATCGGCATCGCGGTGCCGCTCTTGTTCATCCGGGGCAGCAACTTTTCCGGCAGCACTTCCAGCGCGAGAAACGTGGCATTCAATCCGGCGGGCCCGTACATCGGGGCCTGGTTCAGCTTCGCCAAGTCCGGCGCATCGGCCACGTGGTCCCAATGGGCGTGGGTCACCAGGATCAGGTCCACCTTGCCGACGTTCTTCAGATCCTTGTATTGCGGCGGCGTCTTCGGATTCTTGACCAGGAATGGATCGATCACGATCACCTTGCCCGTGGGCGTGGTGATCCGGGTGGCCGACTGGCCCATCCACAGGACGTGCACTTTGCCGTCGGCGGCCTGGGCCGCCCCGGTGAAGAGCCAGCCGCTGACGGCCGCCAGCGACAGGACGAACAGTAAACGACGCATGTGAGTCCCCCCTTGTACGGCGCTCCGAAACGTGGAGCGCATTGGTCCCCGAACTGAATTCCAGGTGGTTTGCTTAACACAGGGGCACGGCGGGCAACAAGGAGAAAACGCGCTCCTGGCGGGACGCCCCCGGGCCGGAGAGCAGGGCCTCGGCGCTGAGCATGATCTCCTCGATCTGCTCGGTGATCTCCTCCTGGCGCAGGGCGTTCATGCGCAGGCGCCCCGCGGCAATGCGCTCGTCCATGCGGTCCACCGCCGCCTGCATGTGGGCGACCCGCCGGTGGTTCTCCGCGGCCAGGGAGTCGTAGAAGACGCTATAGAACACGGCATGCAGATACTGCTCGACCAACCGTTCCAGAAAGACGCCGGCCGGCAGAAGCAGCCGCGCCGCAGGCCGGCCGGTGGGCGCGGCCCGGCTGAAGGCCTCCCGAGGGCGATAGACCCGCACCTCCGTGCCCTGGGCTTGCTGGACGTGGTGGACCAGGGCGATGCCGTGCAAGGTGAACGACAGCGCCAATTCCGGCCGCTCCGTCAGGGTGGCCAGCAGGCGGGCCAGGGCGGGCCGCACTTCCTCGATCATGGCGGGACCCTCCACCCGCGCCACTACCCCGGAGAGGCCCTCCTCGCGCTGCGCCAGCCGGCCCCCGACCAGCACGATGTCCGGCGCGGGAGCCGCCGCCCGGCAGTCCCGCAGTTGCCGGAGCACCGCTTCGTTGAAGTCGCCG
>JBGPEV010000384.1:0-4059 GCA_041482995.1 bacterium
GGTGAAGCCCGCGGGCCTGTTCGGGACGGCAAAATGAGGAGGGCGGCGTGAACACCGGCATGAAGAAGGCCGGAGTCGTGGCCTTGCTGGCGCTGCTCGTGGTGGCGCCAGCGGCGGTCTATCCCGTCTTCTTGATGAAGGTGCTGTGCTTCGCGCTATTCGCCACCGCCTTCAATCTGCTGGTGGGGTATGTGGGGCTGCTCTCCTTCGGCCATGCCGCGTTCTTCGGATCGGCGGGCTACGTCACGGCCCACGTGGTGAAGGTGTGGAGATGGTCCCCCGAGTTGGGGATCGCGGCGGGAGTGGTGGTGGCCGCCGTGCTGGGGCTGGTCATCGGACTGTTGGCCATCCGGCGCCAGGGCATCTACTTCGCCATGATCACGCTGGCGCTGTCGCAGATGATCTACTTCTTCGCCCTGCAGGTGAAATTCACGGGCGGGGAAGACGGCATCCAGGCCGTGCCGCGCCGCCCCATGTTCGGCACGATCGACATCGGCAGCGACTTCACTCTCTACTACATCGTCCTGGCGATCACGGTGGCGGGGTTTCTCGTCGTCTACCGCGCCATCCACTCGCCCTTCGGGCAGGTGCTGAAGGCCATCCGCGAGAACGAGCCGCGCGCGATCTCCCTGGGCTACAAGGTGGACCGCTACAAGCTGGTGGCGTTCGTGCTCTCCGCCGCGATCGCGGGGCTGGCGGGCGGCACCAAGAGCCTGGTGTTCCAGCTCGCGTCGCTCACGGACGTGCAGTGGCAGATGTCCGGCGAGGTGGTGCTGATGACCCTGGTGGGCGGACTGGGCACCATCCTGGGCCCTGCTGTCGGGGCGGCCATCATCATCACCATGCAGAACTACCTGGCCGCCACCGGCGAATGGGTCTACGTGATCCAGGGCTCCATCTTCGTGGTGGTGGTGCTGGCCTTCCGCCGCGGCATC
The DNA here is from genome assembly GCA_041482995.1 of bacterium. Classification (GTDB taxonomy): domain Bacteria; phylum SAR324; class SAR324; order SAR324; family JACQKK01; genus JBGPEV01. The sequence continues at coordinate 936 of JBGPEV010000384.1, forward strand.
GTGGGCGAGATCGGCGCCCTGCTCAACCGGCGCCGGCCGTCCGCCGACGGGGAGTTGCCGGCCCTCTCGCCCGGCCAGCAGCCGGAGGCGGCCCACCGGCCGATCGATTAGGCGGCCTCGCCCAGCACGCCTTCCAAGGTCTCCAGGATGTGCGTCCAACCTTCCACGTGGCTGACGCAGGCGCTTTGGTCCGGGAATCCGGTGTGCTCCAGGGTCATCTTGGTGCTGCGGGGACCGGCCTCCTCAAAGGTCAGGGTCACCACGCTAGAAGGCAGCGTGAGGAAATCGAGCCACGAGAACGCCAGGCGCTCGAACCGGTCGATCACCTTGTATTCGCCGCGGATGGGAATGCGGGTCTCCCCGGCGAGGAAAATGAACTCGAAGGCGCCGCCCACGCGAGGGTCCACCTTCTCCTCCGTCACAACGACGCCCGGGGCGGGCTTCAGGAATTGGACCAGGCGCTTGGTGTCCAGCCAGGCCTCGAACACGACCTGCCGCGGCGCGGGGATCTTGCGCACCAAGTGCACGCGCATCGGGTCTTTCATACCTCAGTCTCCTCGAAAGAATCGGCAAAGGCGTCCAGGCGGCGTTCCCAGAAATTCCGGTGGGAATCGAGCCACAGCACCACCGGCGCCAGCCCTTCCCACCGCACCGATATGAAATGGGAGGTGCCCTCGCGCCGCCGCTGCAGGAGGCCCGCGCCCTCCAGTACCTTCAGATGCTTCGATACGCCGTTGAGCGTCATCTCGAACGCCGCCGCGACGTCGCCCACGCGCATCTCGCCGGCATCCCGCAGGAGGTCGATCACTTGGCACCGGGACGGGTCGGCGAGCGCGTGAAACACTGCCGCGATCTGTTGCCGCCGTTTCGCGCCTCGCCGCCCAGGTTTCATCAAATCGCTGTGTCGTTGGGGAACGGGGCTCCGGCGCCCGTTTCTACGTACTGTTTGAGGCTGAGGAGGAACGTCGCCCACTTCATACTGCAGTGGCCGAAGTAATCATTGGCCTCCCGCCAGTCCTTGTGGCCGAAGGTCAACACCGTAGCACCGTCCTTGCCCTGCAGGTCAAAGTTCACCTTTGTGCCCACCCAGTCCCCCACGGAATCGGCGCATTCCCACGCCGCCCGGCGACCGGGTTCCAGCGCAGCCACCCGCATGGCGATCACGTGCTGGCCGAAGCGGAAGTCGATCTTCCCGCCCACCTTGCTGTCGCCCGACGTGGTTCGGGTCCACCAGCCGGAAAGTCCGTCGATGGTGCTCAGCGCCTTGTACACGTCCTGCTCCTTCCCGCGGATGGTGATCTGATGCTTGATGTCACTCATGGCTATTCTCCTGGATGCGTGCTGCGTTTGCTTCATAGTCAACTATTTGGTTGATCAACTAAATGGTAGAATAATCAGCCAATCCCAGCTTGTCAACTCTCACCGGTTGCCTCTGATTTCATGGCTAATCCAGGAACTGCTCCCGTTCCTGGGGCGTGGGGACACGGCAGGTGTCCCGCTGGCCGAACCAGCGGTAGCGCCGCGCGGCGATGGCGTCGTAGAGGCGGTCCCGCCAACGCCGGGGGATGACTCGCCCGAGCCGCGCCAGCGTGCGCCAAGGCTGCCCCAGGCGCGACAGGATGCGCAGCACCGCCTCCGAGCGCTCGCTGATGCCGCACTCGTCCAGCAGCACCACGGCGCCCAGACCCTCCAGATAGGGAGCGGCGAGTCGCCCGCGTGCGGTCTCCCCCTGCAACGGTGCGAAGCGCAACAGACGTCGCCGGTCGAGGCGGAGCAGCGCGTCCACGAAACCGTTGCATAGGCCGCACACGCCGTCGAAGAAGACGATGGACGGGGACGGTGGCGCGCTTGGCATCAGGTAAGTCCTGTCGTAGAGTCCCGGCGAAGTGCGGTCCGGGGCGCAGCAGCGCCATTGAGGCCGCCTGCACAAAGACTACCACCGCGGGGGCGCCATGCTGAAGATCTTGGGCCGTGCCAACTCCATCAATGTGATGAAGGTGTTGTGGTGCTGCGAGGAACTCAACCTGCCCTACGAGCGGGTGGACGTGGGCGGCGCGTTCGCGTTCAAGAACCAGCCCAACTACCTGGAGCTCAATCCCAACGGCCGCGTGCCGACCATCGACGACGAGGGGTTCATCCTCTGGGAATCCAACGTCATCGTGCGCTACCTGAGCGCCAAGCACGCCATGGGCACGCTCTTCCCCAAGGCCGACCGGGAGCGCTGGAACGCGGAGCGCTGGATGGACTGGCAGCAGACCGTCGCCGGCCCGGCCATGACCGCCATGTTCTGGCAACTGGTGCGCACCGCGCCGGAAAAGCGGGACCTGGCCGCCGTGGAGGCGAGCCGGAAATCCACCGCCGAGGCCATGAACATCCTGGACAAACACCTGGCGGCCTCTCCCTTTGTGGCGGGCGGCAGCTTCTCCATGGCGGACATTCCGCTGGGGTGCATGGCCTACCGCTGGCTGGCGTTCCCCGTGGAGCGGCCCCACCAGCCCCACCTGGCCGCATGGCACGAGAAGCTCAAGCAGCGCCCGGGCTACCGCAAGCACCTGACCCTGCCCATGACGTGACCGGCCGAGCCCCGCCATGAACTCCGTTCCGTATATCGAAAAGACCCGCGCGTACTATCGGCGCAAGGGGTTCCGGGAGGTCTACCGGTACGCCCGCCACGAGGACGGTCCGCTGACGCCCTTGCGCAAGCCGCTCGCGCAGTCGCGGCTGGTGCTGATCTCCTCCGCGGGCATCGACGTGGCGCCCCTGGAAGGTGCGCGGCCCGTGCCCTTCCGGAGCGCCAACGTGGGGCCGAAGGACCAGGTGGAGGTCTTCGACATCCCCAGCGACACCCCGGCCGAGCGGCTGGTGTATGTCACGGGCGCCCACAACCGGCAGGAAAGCGCGATGCTGGACATCGACGCCTTCTTTCCCACCACGCGGCTGCGAGAGTTGCGAGAGGAAGGGCGGATCGGCAGTCTGGCGCCCCGGTATCTGCGCATCCGCCCGGCCTACAGCCAGCGCAAGACCTTGGAACTGGACGCCCCGGAGGTGCTGCGCCGCTGCCGGGCCATGGACGTGGATCTGGCCCTGCTCGTGCCCGTTTGACCCGTTTGCCACCAGACCGTGA
>JBGPEV010000385.1:0-4058 GCA_041482995.1 bacterium
CGGCGCCGGGCTTCTTGCGCCTACGGCAGGGCGGCCCGCATGCGCTCGGCCAGTTCCAGCAAGGTGGCGGTGAAGCCGTCCCAGCGATTCTCCTCCCAATGCAGCAGGCAGCGCTCCAGCGGCTGGCGGAACGCCCGGCCCGTGGCCCAGTACTCGAACTTGTAGTAGCGCTCCAGTTGGCGCAGTTGCAGATACATCGGGTCGATCCCGCCGCCCGCCACGGTGTAGGTGCCGTTCGCGAACAGCACGGCCTTCTTGAAGAAGTCCACCGGGTCGGCCAGCGCCGGGTGGGTGCCGGGGCGGTTGCGGATCAGCGACAGGGCGGGCCGTCCCAACTGCTGGAAGGTGGGCTCCGCCGTCACCAAATAGTGGTTGCGCCGCGCCATCTGCAGGAACTGGCGCACCTCGGTATCCAGTTGCAGCGCCAGGCGCAGGGGCAGGCCGCCCGCCGCCTCCAGCCGCTTCAGCAACTGGTTGAAGCGCACGGTGAACATGGACATGCCCCGCAACGGGCGTTGCTCCGGGTGAAAGCTCGAGATGCGCTGGCGGTACTTGGCCTGGGCGCGCACCGGATAGCCGAGGGGGTGCGGCATTGCCCCCAGGGGCTCCCGCAGCCGCTGGCTCAATTGGCCGAGCGCGCGCTCGTACGCTTCCAGGGCATTCTGCTGCCACGCGACAATGGCCTCGTTGAGGAGCGGCTCCCAATAGAGCAAGTGGAAGCGCGTCTGATAGAGCAGCCGGCCGGCACCCTCGCCGGTGTAGAGATCCACCCGCGGCGCGGTCTCCGCGGGGGAGCGTTCGGCCAGGCTGGTCCGTTCGGCGACCTGGCAGTGGGCGCTGAGGAAACGCGAGCAACGGGCCGCCTCGATCATGACCTGGTCGCACTGGTCGCTGCTGCTGCGGTAGCCGCTGTGGACGAAGAACCGCTCCAGCCGCTCGCCCAGGCCCTCCATGCGGGCCGTGCGCCCGGCGGCGAACGTCTCGGGCGTGAGCGGATCCAGCACGGGGTCCAGCTGGTTGTCCGGCCGGCTTTCCATGCCGAAGGGGAAGCCGGAAGGCACGTAGCCGCTGGCATTGAGCCGGGGCTGCACGCCGTCCTTGCTGTCCACCACGCGCGCCCAGTGCAGGACGGCGTTTTCCGCCATGCGGTGCAGCGTCTGCTCCGGGTGCTCGAGCACGAAGCGGTGCAGGTCGTCCAAGGAGGCCGACAGGGGATCGAGGCCGGCGGAAGTCCGTTCCGTCATGACGGCAGGACGTGAGCAGGATCGGGTGTTAGCGTGCCGATTTCTGTGTTACTTCTGATCTGTTACGCGGCCCGGGCAGCCCGGGGCAACCCCCGCCGCTCCTCCAGAAATTTTCTTGCCATGCGACGGGCTATGAAAGTGTGGATGGTACGGCAGCAATCGATCGGATGGATGCCCGTGCTGGCGGTTTGCGCGGGCTTGACCCTGGCGCTGCTGTCCGGCGCGGCCTCGGCGCAACAACGCCCCGCAACTCCGCCCCCGCCGCCCGCGGCCGCCCCGGACGTTACCCCGCGGGTGGCCACGCTGGAGCAGGGTCAGGCCCAGCTCGAAACCGAGGTGGGCGCGCTGCGGGCGGAACTGGCGGCCTTGCGCGAGCGCCTGGATGCCCTGGCCGGCCCGGCGCCCGACGGCCGCGCCTTTCGTATCTCCGTGGGCAATTCGCCCGTGCGCGGCACTCCGGATGCGCCCATCACCCTGATCCTCTTTGGGGACTACCAAAGCGACTACGCCACGCGGGCGCACTTCACGCTCAAGCGGCTGTTGGAAGACTATCCAAACCAGTTGAAGATTGTCTACAAACACCACCCGCTCACGACCCTGCACCCGCAGGCCAACGATGCGGCCTTGGCGGGGATTGCGGCGGAGAAGCAGGGCAAGTTCTGGGAATTCCACGACCTGCTCTACCAGAACAGCCGGCGCCTGGAGGGCAGCGTGTACCTGGTGCTGGCGGAGCAGGCCGGACTGAACTTGAGCCAGTTCGAGCGGGACCGCCGTTCGGTGGGCGCGCTGGAGCGCCTGTCCGAGGACGAGAAGGCCGCCACCGGGGCCAGCGTGACGGGCGTGCCCGCCGTATTTCTCAATGGGCGGCCCATGGCCACGTGGCGCTATGACTACCTGCGCGGCCAGATCGAGCAGTTGCGCAAGAAGTAGTGGCATCACGAACTGCAAAAAGCCTTTTTCACCACAAAGGACACGAAGGAACTGCGTTTTTTTCCTTCGTGTCCTTCGTGTCCTTTGTGGTGAATGCAGTTGTAGTTTTTCTTGGGTGTTTTCCGTGGTTCCCGATCTGTTCATCCATGAGAGCCGCACGGCGGAGCGGCGGGCGGCGGCCTTGCGCGGCGCGCTGGCGGAACGGCGGCTGCCTGGGCTTTTGCTCTATGAGGGGCCGGGCCAAGCCCAGCGCTGGCTCGCCTATCACCAAGCCTGGTCGCCCTCGCGCCGGGAGCAGAGCCTGCAGGGGCTCTACCGTGAGGCGTTCGCGGTGGCGATCGCGGCCCTTTGCGGTGGCGCACCGGGCAGTGGCGCGCCGGGTGGCGGAGCGCTCCATGCCGTGAGCCTGGGCTGCGGCGGGGGCCGCAAGGACGGCGATCTGCTGGAAACCCTCGCCCCGCAGGCCCGCGATGCCAGCCACTATACGCCGTTGGACGCCAGCGCCGCATTGGTGAGCGAAGCGGCGCGGCACGTGGCCCAGCGCTACCCGCGCGTGACCCAGCATCCGATCGAGGCGGACCTGGAGGCGGAGCCGGATCTGTCCGCCTGGCTGGCGGAATGCGACGGCGGCGCCCTGCCCCGGCTGTTCACCTGCTTCGGCATGATCCCCAACTTCGACGCCGATGCGTTTCCCCGCTATTTGGCGGGCTGGGTACGGCCCACCGACGGGTTGCTGTTCTCCGCCAACCTCTCGCCGCAGGGGTTCGAACCGGACCACGCGCGTATTCTGCGGCAGTACGACAATCCCGAGGCGCGCGCCTGGTACCGCGGCGCGCTCGAGGGCCTGGGCGTCGCCCCCGGCGACGTGGAACTCTCCGTCTCCGCCCGGGCGCTCTCCCCCGACGGCGGACGCTGGCAAATTACCGTGGACGCGCATCTGCTGCGCAAGGTGCGGGCGAAAGCCGGCGCCGTGTCGGTGCCCCTCCCCGCGGGCGAGCGCTTGCGCGTGTTCTTCTCCAACCGCCTCACCCGCCCCGCCATCCGCGCCACGCTCACGGCTGCGGGTCTGGTTATCGCCCAGGAATGGCTGCACGGGTCGGGCGAAGAGGGGATTTTCTGGTGCCGGAGGTAGGGGTAGCCACCGCGGCGGAACGTCCGCTGCCCGGCAGGATTTAGATTGACAATTGAAATAACATTCGGTATTCTGGCATGTGGGCCTGAGTCTCCAGCGGAGCGTCCTGGCCCGGAGCGGCGTCGGTTTTGTTGATCGCAACGATGTGAGAATATTAACGAAATTTTGGGATGGCACACTCCAAGCGAGCAACCGCGCCAGAGGTTGCGACCCATCGCACCGCACGCCGGTATTCTCAAGTGTAAATAGCTGAAATGGGGGTAGTTCCAGGTAAATTGCAAACCGAACCGGCGATGCGGGAGCCAAACCCGCTGTGGGTGCGCGCACGGGTTCCGTTCCAATTGAAATCGCGGCGCAATCCGGAAAATTGCAAACCGCGGTGAACGCTGCCCATTCATCACCGGCCACGTGGTGCCCAGCGCGGGGGGCTGGGCGTAGCGGGAGTGAAGAAAAACTGCGCATCCGCAGATTACGCAGATTACGCAGATTGCGTAGATTAAAATCTGTGAAATCTGCGTAATCTGCGGACAAAACGGCTGCCGCGTCTTCTTGCGAAGTTTCTAAAAACGTGTTTATGCTTCCATCATGCCGACGACGCCATCGCCCAGCCAGAGCGCGGAAGATTACCTGGAACGCATCCACGAGCTGATCGAGCAGAAGGGCTACGCGCGCGTCGTGGACATCGCCTCGTCACTCAAGGTCAAGCAGGCGTCGGTCACAAGCATGGTGCAGAAGCTCGCCGAGGGCGGTTA
>JBGPEV010000386.1:0-4051 GCA_041482995.1 bacterium
AACAGGTAGATGTTCTCGCCGTCGTAGAGCGAGCGGACATTGACGGTGGTCTTGGCGCTGCCCTTGTAGTTCTTCGGCTCGTACATCAGCTTGCCCAGCTCGACGGCCAGCGGTTTGGCCTTGGACCAGGCCTCGTCCATCTTCCCATCGATGGTGGGAGCGGCGTCGGTCTTGACGCTGGTGAGCACTCTTTCCTGCGCGAGCGCGGCAGAAGCGAGCAGCATCAGGGCCACCCCCACGATCCCCAGGACCGATTTACAGCGCTTCATGATGGGTCTCCTCGCATTGGATGACGTTCCGTTCCAGACTTGCCGCACCGCCCTTGGGCACGTGCTTGCGACATGCAATGCGGCCATCCTAATCAGCCGGCCGCTGACCGGCCATGATTTACGTCATGATCCAACGGCGTACCTGAACCCGATGCAGCCATCCGATGATGGGCACCGGATTGCTTGTGGGTTGGACACGGCTCCCGAACCCTCGCGCCCGGGGCGCCCGCCCGCGAAACCCGCTGCCAGGGCGGGCCGGTGCCGCATAAGCAGTGCGCATGATTTTCGCGGGGGTCGCCGCCTCGCCGGAGGGGAGCGTCGACGCGCGGTTGAGCCAGGTCTGGCCGGGTTGCGGGACGGCGCGCCTGGATGGAGCGGCACGCCGCCGCGAGTCCGGCCGCCGCGTCGCGCAGCGCAACCGCTCCATGGCGCAGCGGAAGCGGTGCGACGGCGTCGCAGGTCCATCGGAATTCTGGGCCGGGACGAGGATGGAGCGGACGGAAGCGCAACCGCCCGAGATCTCTCGACTCGGGCGATTGACCGGCGGGACACGGCGGGTTCCCGCCGCGTCCCGCTGAAGAGGGCTACTTGAACGCCAGTTTGTACGCGCCTTCATGAAAGACGTGGTTGATCTGGGTGTTGTCGAACACCGCCACGCCGAAGTAATAGGTCTTCTTCAGGTCGCCGAATTGCACGTCCTGCGTCTTGGCATTGGCGCCCTCGGTCACCAGCTTGCGCTTGAACTCGAGGGTCCAGGTGCCGTTCTCCCATTTCCCGACGGCGGGGATATCGCCGCGCGGACCCGTGAACGGCGCAACGACGATGCCGCCCACCACGTCACCCGGCTTGAAGGTATCGACGAAGGGCACTTTCTCGCTGTCCAGCACCCAGTACTTGTTCGCGGCGCTGGGGGTCTTGTTCATGAACGCCGGGCCTTTCTTGTCGGCGCTCACGTTGTCGCTGTAGCCACCGCCGGTCTTGTCGTTGCTCTTGCGGCCCCAATCCGCGTTCTTGGCCGGGTCCTTGGTGTCGTCGACATACTGGTCGTCCACCTGGCCGACCGCACCGTTCCGCACACCCTTCCAGTGCCACATGTCCAGCGTCTCGCCGGGTTTGTTGGTGTACTTGCGGCCGGGAGAGGTATCGGGGAATCCGGCGTTCTTGCCGTCGCGGGACTTGTGGCAGACCGACGCGCAACCCTTGGATTCGAAGCCCGCCGTGTTGATGTTCCAGAACATGGCCAGCTTATCCTCGTAGTACGCGTTGTCGTGCCCCGTATCGTCCAGGTCCTTCAACTGCTTCCAAGACCCATCGGGTTGCTTCACCCAGGGGAAGCGCGCCAGGCTCTCGGTGGGATCGGCCCATTGCAGCAGGAAGTAGATGTTCCCGCCGTCGTGCAGGGAGCGCACCGTCACGGTCGTCTTCTTGATGCCTTTGTAGTTCTTCGGCTCGTAGGGCAGCTTACCCAGTTCCACCTTGAGCGGCTGCGCTTTGGACCAGACGTCGTCCATTTTTCCGTCGAGCGTGGGTGCGGTGCCGGTCTTGGTGCTCACCAGGGTTTTCGCGTCCTGGGCCCACCCGGCCGTGGCCCATGCCATCAGCACGAGCGCCGCCAGGGCAGTTCCCAAAAGGGATTTCTTGGGCATGTTCGTTCTCCTTGCATTGAATATGAGGTCGGACTCGATGGCACCGCTTGCGCCGCGAAGCGCGATTTCCGGGCCACAACGCCAGTGCCATGCTAGCACGCGCCCTCCGGCCCACCATGATTTACGTCAGATCGTGGCCGGACGGGCTGGCCGCTTCCCAAGCGGTGCCGAGCCGGGAACCGGAGCGCCGCCGGGCGGGTTTGACGCGCCGGGAAGGAGGCTGCCCTCGCGACGCTGACGGAGACCCCGGTTCTGCCCGCCCTTTGAACCGTGGTCCTGGGCGGCCGTGCGTCCAGGGCCGGGGGCGCTTGGGAGTGGCGCGAAATTGTCCGGCGGTTGCCGGCCGGAAGCCGCGCCGGCGCGCCCAACGCAATTTCCTTGCCAAGCGATGCGCGGCGCGGGCGTGGGGGCGGCTCGAACGCCGCGCAACTTGTGCCGGCATTTCACGGCAGAACTTCCTCCAGGGCCTGCAATCGGGAGGACTGACCCAGGTCATGCGCCCGGCATGACATAGGTCAGTACACCGCCCAGCCGAGGCTTATATTCTGCGCTCAATATTACATTTTATATTGAGGACGCGGCCAGCAACCCGCAGCGCCGCCGCCGGCCGCGGCACACCGGAATGGCAGGGCAGATTCGAACTCTCTTCCCCGTAGACAACATGCGCTCGAAATCGGTTCACGTGTGGCTGTGGGTGTTGGGTCTGGCGCTCGTTTGGCCGGCTGCAACGGCGCTGGGCGCCAGCCTGGAGGAGTTGGAGGCGGAACTGGCCAAGATGAAGGTGGCGGTCGCCCAACTGCAAAAGCAGGCGCTGCGCCCCACGGGGCAAGAACTGTTCCGGGCGGCTTGCGCCACCTGCCATGGCATCGGGGGCGATAGCCAAGGCGCCCAGGCGGGCCGATTCCGCCAGCGCCCCACCGATTTCACCAAGGGCGTCTACAAGCTGCGCGCGACCTCGGCCAAGGCGCTGCTCCCCGGCGATCTGGAACGGACCATTCGCGAAGGGATGCCCGGCACGGAAATGGTGCCCTTCCGGGGCGTGCTGAGCGAGACCGGCATCCGGGACGTGGCCGAATACGTTCGCTCCCTCGCGCCCAAGGCCGGTGACGCCGCCTTGCAGGCCGAGGCCCAGGGCAAGCGCATCGAGATCCCCGCGGCGCGGCCCCCTGTGGCCGCCGGCGGCGACTTGGAGAAAGCCAAAGGGTTGTACGCCGACCGCTGTCTGGAATGTCACGGCGATTTCGGCGAGGGCAGCGAGAAGGAGAAGGACGACTGGGGATTCCGGGTCTACATGAACGATTTCCGCAACGGCGTCTTCAAGAACGGGACGCGGGACGCGGACCTCTACCGCGCCATTCTGTCGGGCATGAATGGCACCTCGATGGGGGAATACGCCGGCGAAATCTCGCCCGAGCAGGCGTGGACCCTGGTCGATTACATCCGCTCGCTGGAGAAGAAGCCCAGCGGCCTGGCCGGCAAGCTCTACACCTGGCTGCTCGTGGAGCGCCCCAGCGGCTTCAACTACGGCAGCCGGTGACCGTCGAGAAAGGGATCGCGCCTATGAACGCGCGCACTGCGGTAGCACGGACGAGGATCGGGGTGGCCCCAGTCTTGGCCGCCGCATTGGCCGCGGCCCTGCTGCTGGGGAGTTGCCTGGCGGAAAAGAAGAACGTGGACACGCCCACCGGCGGCGGGGGCGGCGGGGGAACGGCGATCACGTGGGCCGACCTAACCGCCAGCGGCGGCGCGCTCAACCCCAACTGTAGCTGCCACAACTCGGCGTCGGGCGCCGCTGGATTGTCGCTCCTGGCCAGCAAATACACGGCCATCGTCATCGATGGACAAACCGGCACGGGCGGAATCCGCATTGTCGCTCCGGGCAACTCCGCGGGCAGCCTGCTGTTTCAGAAGGTCGACACCGGCGGCTCGATGGCGCTCCACACCAACGCGAGTGGGGTCGCCGACATCAAGGGCTGGATCGATGCGGGAGCGCCGGAGAACTAGGCGAGAGGACCCTGGGTGAGGATGCGGCACGGAGCAGGTTAACAGGCACGGCGGCCGATCGGCCCCGGGCCGGAATTGCGAGACGAACAACCATGAGCACTGCGATGCCTTCGCAACGAGTTCACGTCCGGG
>JBGPEV010000387.1:0-4048 GCA_041482995.1 bacterium
AGGGAAAAAAAGCACTGCGGTAGCGCCGCTCGGCAGTTCCCTTCGCCCGCGCAGCGGGAGCAGGTGGCCGCCCGGTTGCCATTTGAACTACAGGCGGCCGGATGAGTGCCGGGTCACCCGCTCGGGACGCGCCGCCGGGGGCCGTTTTGACACCCCCCCTAAATCGTCCTAACATAACCTTAACGTTCGCCAGTCGACTGGCAATCGCGCCGGTCGCTCCTCTTTCCCGCCGAGGTCGCTGAAACGTCCGCCACCTACAGTCTGCTCAATCTCTTGGGAAGTGTTGCGCTGGTGTTGTGGGGCACCAGCATGGTGCAGGTGGGCATCTCCCGCGCCTACGGCTCGGGGCTGCGCCGCTGGATCGGCCTGGGCCTGCGCAATCCGGTCACGTCCATGCTCGCGGGCGCGGGGGTGACGCTGCTCCTGCAGAGCAGCACGGCCACCGCGCTGATCCTGGCCACCTTCGCCAGCCGGGGCATCATCGACACGGCGCCGGCGCTGGCCGTGATGCTGGGCGCCGACGTGGGCACCACCCTGGTGGCCCAGGTGCTCACGCTCAACCTCTCCTGGCTCGCGCCCGTGCTGCTGGTGGTGGGCGTGGTGCTGAACCGGCGCAGCCAGAATTCCGAGCGCCAGGACCTGGGCCGGGTGTTCGTGGGACTGGGGCTGACGCTGTTCGCGCTGCGCCAGATCGTCGCGGTCGTGCAGCCCATGCGCGAGGGCGGGCTGCTGCAGGCCGTGCTGCCCACGCTGGAACAGGACGTGGTGCTGCAGATCCTCATCGGGGCCATGGTGGCGTGGCTCGCCCATTCCTCCCTGGCGATGGTGCTGCTGGTGATCTCCCTGGGCCACACGGGGGCGATCGGGCTGCCGGTGGCCTTCGCCTTCGTGCTGGGCATCAACGTGGGCGGCGTCTTCCCCGCGGTCGTCGCCACGCTGGGGCAGACGACCGAGGCGCGCCGGCTGCCCCTGGGCAACCTGTTCTTCAAGATCGCCGGGGTGGTGGCCGTGGCCCCGCTGCTGCCGCTCATCGGCCGAGGGCTGCCCCTGCTGGGCGCGGACCCGGCCCGCCAGATCGCCAATTTCCACACGGCGTTCAACGTGGTGCTGGCCCTGGTGTTCCTGTTCCTCACGCCGGCGGTGGCGCGGCTGATGAGCAAGATCGTCCCCGACGCGCCCACCCACCAGCAGCCGGGCGCCGTGCAATACCTCGATCCCGGCGCCACCCGCTCGCCCGGTATCGCCATCGCCCTGGCGGAGCAGGAGACGCTGCGCATGGGTGACATCGTGGAGACCATGCTGCGCGGCACGCTCGAGGTCTTCCGGGACAACAACGAGCGCCTGCGCGAAGAGATCGAGGAGCTGGACGACGCGGTGGACAAGCTCAACGAGGCGATCAAGCTCTACCTGACCAAGGTGAGCCGCGAGACGATGTCGGACAAGGACGGGCGGCGGGTGATCGAGATCATCACCTTCGCCACCAACCTGGAGCACATGGGCGACATCATCGACAAGAACCTGATGGAGTTGGCCACCAAGAAGGTGCGCAGCGCGGTCGTGTTCTCACCGGAGGGCATGGCGGACATCACGACGCTGCACGACCACATCGTGCGGCACTTCATCCTGGCCAAGACGGTCTTCATGAGCCGCGACCTGGACATGGCGCGCCGCCTGCACGCGGGCAAGACCGAATTTGGCCAGTTGGAGCGCCAGTGCGCCGAGCGCCACCTTTCCCGGCTGCGCAGCGGCAAGCTCGAGAGCATCGAGTCCAGCGCCATTCACCTCGACATCCTGCGCGACCTGAAGCGCCTCAACTCCCACATCACCACGGTCGTCTACCCGATTCTGGAAGATGCGGGCCAACTTTACGACAGCCGCCTGAAGGAACCGGCGTAGGCTCTGATCGAAGAATGCCGATAGCGCCTCAGCGCCTTCGCAGGCTCTCCCTCGCCAGTGCTGCGGGCGCCTCCCGCAAGCGGTCGGCGCGGTGCGCGGTTCCTCGCCTCTTTGTGAGACCTTTGCGTCATTCAAATTCCCGCATGGCGAAGCAGGTTGGCCATCACCCAGATCGAGGGACTTCGGGTGTGCAGGGGCGGATCGCGATCCGCCCCTACGTGAACCGACCATCTTCGCGATGGTCTCACCAGGTTGGGGGGCAGGGATGGGGATACCAGGCGCCCATCGAGTTCTGCATGCCCGGACCAAACCGAATCCGGATTCCCCTCGCTCCACGCTGCTCACTGCCCAGCGCGAGGGTGTGGCGCGCCACTGCGCGATCGCGGGCAACGGTCCGCCCGTGCCGCCGATCCAGGGCGAGGGCCGGCGGCCTCCGGTGGCGGAACTCCGGCGGAACTTCCGGCGGCTGCGCTTCGGCAACCGGGGCGTTGACGGCGGACGCGCGGTTTGGGAGCCCTCGCAAGACTTGCCGCGCGGTCAGCGCCGCCTCGCCAGCGCGAGCAAGGAGGTTCCGGGCAGCCCATGCGGCAGCCAGCGCGCCTCCTGACGGCATCCCCAGGCGATCAGCCGATGGAGGCCGGGACGGGTGGGCGCGCGGGTGGCGACTTCCCGTTGGATGCCCAGCCGCCCCAGCGCGTACATCACCGGATAGAGCATCCGAAAGAAGTACTGCATGTAGACCACCGCCAGTCCTCCGCGCTCGAGGTCCGCTGCCAGCGTGCGCGGATGGTAGCGGCACCGATGGCCGAAGAATTCATCGTAGTTGGACCACAGTTCTTGGCGTGCGGGGACCGTCAGCAGGAAGCACTGCGCATTCGGATAAGCCATTTTCAGCCGAGTGAGGAACGCATCCGGCTCCTCGACGTGCTCCAGAACGTCCAGCAGCAGGATGCAGGTGACGCCGGCTCTGAAGCGCCCGGTCAAATCCGCGAAATCCTGGCCCAAGAACAGGTAGGGCGCGGCGTCCGCGCCGACTTGGGGGGGAGTCCCCAGATCGCACCCCCAACCCTCCAAGCCACGGCTCCGCAAGAATCCGACGACGACGCCCGTGCCGCATCCCACTTCCAGAAGGGTGCCGCCCTGCCAGAGCCCCGAGCGCTGGGCGCGCTCCAAAGCGTCCAGCACGATTTGGTTTCGCGCCGAATTCCAGAAGTGGTGCTCGATGCCTTCCGGATAGTTCGTCTCATACTGTTCCGCGTTGTATTTCGCCATAGGGCCGGGGTCCAGTCAGGGGGTTCTGGGGACGAGTTTCCTCAGTGGCCGCCGCAACCCACCGGAGTCTAGGCGGATTCAGACTGGCCGGAGCGGGACGAACACGCCGGCGGGCTCCGCGCTCCCAAAATCCGCGCGCAATCGACGCCTGTCAAAATGCGCGGACATCGAATCGTAGGGACTATACCCAACGACATTAGTGAACCGCAGATTTCACAGATTCTGTCGGCGAACCGGGCAGACCCACTAACCTTGCGGAGCGAGATGTGTCCGTTGACATGAGCCCCTGGCAGCGAGGGGCGGCCAGAGCCATTCTCAGGAACTCATGGCGTCTTCGCAGACCCTTGGTGCCCCTTGCGAATAGCGGAAATTCGGATCCATTGAATCTGCGTCATCTGCGCAATCTGCGGTTTCGCAGTTAAGTCGTCGTGTTTAGCGCCCCTTGAACGTGGGCTGGGTCTTCTCGGCGAAGGCGCGGGTGGCCTGCTGAAAATCCTCCGTCTGGGCGCAGGCGGAGATGGCGCGCGCTTCCAGTTCCAATTGCGTTTCCAGCGTGTGGTTGACGCTGTGGTAGAAGAGCTCCTTGGCCTTGCCATAGGCGAAGGTCGGGCCGTTGGCCAGTTCCAGCGCCAGGGCGCGCACGTCCCGGTCAAAGGTCTCCACGGGCGCCACCCGCGTGACCAGACCCCATTCCAGCGCCTCTTGGGCCGTGAGCACGCGGTTGGTCAGATAGAGATCCAGGGAGCGCCGCACGCCCAGGGAGCGCGCCATGAAGTACGTCATGCTGCCGTCGGGGGAGGCGCCGATGCGCGAATAGGCCACCGTGAACACCGCATCGGCACGGGCGACGATCACGTCGCAGGCCAGTGCCATGCTGAAG
>JBGPEV010000388.1:0-4033 GCA_041482995.1 bacterium
TGCCTGAAGACCCACGGGTTCGGCGGCGTGTTCTCGATGTCTCTCAAGCTCTCGGTAGGCCTGACGAACAAGCGCAACATGCGCGAGCTGCACGGCTCGCCGGACATGCGCAAGCTGATCGCGGAGATCAACCAGGCCTACGCGCCGGCGCTGGTGCTGCTGGACGGCACCGACGCCTTCACCGACGGCGGACCGTCCCACGGCACCCTCAAGCATGCGGGCGTGATCCTGGCCGGGACGGACCGCGTGGCGATCGACGCGGTGGGCGTGGCCGTGCTCAAGGACCTGGGCAGCAACGCGGCGATCATGGACACCCCGATCTTCCGGCAGGAGCAGATCGCCCGCGCCGTGGAACTGGGCCTGGGCGTAAACAGCCCGCGGGAGATCGAGATCGTCGCGGACGACCCGGCCAGCCGCCGCTATGGCGGCCGCCTGACCGCGATCCTGGCGCGGGATGGGGCGTGAGCGGAGCGCGCCTCACCGCCGCCGCCGGCGGGCAGCGGACTTCGCACGCTTGGACGCCGCCGCGCGGGCCGGTGCCGCCTTCCGCTGGGCGGGCGTGGCGGCCGTGAGGATGCCGTGCAACGCCTCCAGCCCCAGCACGTAGGACTGCACCCCGAATCCCGCGATGGTGCCTCTGGCGGAGGGCGCGGTGACCGAGTGGAAGCCGCGCGCGTCGATGTTCGTCATGTGCACTTCCACGTAGGGCAACGGCACGGCCCGCAGGCAATCCCGCAGCGCGTAGCCGGAGTGGGTGAAACCCGCGGGGTTCATCAGCACGCCGGCGCAGTCGCCGTCCACGGCCTCGTAGATCCAGGTGATCGCCACGCCCTCCAGGTTGGTGTAGCGGATGTCCAACGTCATGCCGAGCGTCTTCGCCTTGCGGCGCAGGAGCGCGTTCAACTGCTCCGCCGTCGTCGTGCCGTAGATGTGGGGCTCGCGGCGCCCCAGGTACTGCATGTTGGCCCCTTGGATCAGCAATACGTTCATGGGCGGTTTCTCCTTCCACGGAGGACGCTAACTGCTTTGGAACCACCGATGAACACCGATACACACCGATAGCTGCAACGGTCAACCTGACGGCCGGAGGGCCCGATGACGGCCTGGCCTGACATGAACGGGGGGCCGATGCCGCCGCAACGAAGATCACAGTTCCCGGAGCGCTATCAGGCGGAACGCGAGGCAGGGGAATGCATGCGCGACAAAACGCTACGGATTCGTCATCGGTGTGTATCGGTGTTCATCGGTGGTTCCATTGCTGTTGCTTGCCGCTGTTTCCATCGGCACTTCTACTTGTTCTTCCACACGGGCGGGCGCTTCTCGTTGAACGCGTTGATGCCCTCGTGCCGGTCCTCGGAGAACACCGGGCTCTGGTAGGCCTCGATCTCCAGGATCAGCCCGGCTTCCAGCGGCAGGTAGGCGCCGCGGTCCACCGCCTTCTTGACCTGGCGCACGCCGATGGGGCCGGACTTGGCGATCTGCTTGGCGGTCGCCAGGGCCTCCTCCAGCAGCTTGTCGGGAGCGCAGAGGCGGTTGACCAGCCCCCACTCCAGCGCCTGCTGGGCGTCGATGATGCGTCCCGTGTAGAGCAACTCCTTGGCGCGCCCGATACCGATGCGGCGGGGGAGGCGCTGCGTGCCGCCGTTGCCGGGCATGATGCCGCGCGTCACCTCGGGCAGGCCGAAGCTCGCCTTTTCCGAGGCGTAGATGAAGTCGCACGCCAGGGCCAATTCCGTGCCGCCGCCCAGGGCGTAGCCGTTCACCGCCGCGATGATGGGCACGGGGAAGCGCCAGACGGCCTCGTTCTTCTCCTCGAAGATGATGTGCTGCCGGCGCCACGTCTCGTCGCTCATGCCGCGGCGCTCCTTCAGGTCGCCCCCCGTGCAAAAGGCGCGCTCCCCCGCGCCGGTGACGATCACGGCGCGCAGGTCCGGCGTCTGGAAGTGATCGTAGTCCCGGAACAGCGCCCGCATCTCCTCGCCCATGCGGGTGTTGAAGGCGTTCATGGCCTCGGGCCGGTTCAGGGTCACCACCATCACGTGCGGGTCCGGCCGGTCGATCTTCAGGGTCTCGTAGGTCTCGGGCATGGCTGACTCTCAACTGCATTTGGAACCACAGATGGACACAGATGGACACAGATAAACTACCCAGTAGGTTGCACCCGGTCACCTCGATTTGTTTCAGCAACTCGTCAAAGGACAATCCGTTTCACCTCGACTCGAGGTCTTCCGAAATTCAGCAACAGGCAAACTCCAAGACCCGTCGCCTTCAGATAGTTCAAACACTGGGCTTGATGGATCTCATTCAATTCCGTCACCGCTTTCAGTTCAACGAGGACACGATCTTCTACGAGCAGGTCAGCGACGTAATCGCCGGCGACAACTCCGTCACATCGAACGGATATGGAATGTTGCTGGACGACCCGCACTCCGATCTTGCGCAATTCATGGGCAAGAGCATTCTCGTACACCTTCTCCAGGAAGCCATGACCGAGCGATTTTCCCACACGGTAGGCTGACCCGATGATCTTTTCCGTTACCTCGGCCCAGGCATAGTCATTCTTTTCCATGTGTGGCAATTCGCGGAAAGCGTTCGATTCAGCGAGAACAATCTGTGTGCATCTGTGTCCATCTGAGGTTCCAAAGCAGGTCCATCCAAGCTTGGCATTTGCGGCGGAAGCGGTATGATCCACGGGTTCATTTTCTCATGGCGGATCATTCCCCAATTGGCGCCGCGAGGGCAAGGGCGGCGGGCCGGGGAAGGCGGATGCTGACGAGGGGAGGCCGATGGAAGCCAGGAAGACGGAGGATCAGGGTTACGAGTCCCACCGCCTCACCCTGCCGGTGGGCGAGGCGATGTTCACGCAGCGGGCGATCCGGCGCATGAAGCCGGACCCGCTCCCGGTGCGGGATCTGAAGCTGATTTTGGACGCGGCCTCCAAGGCGCCCAACGGCGGCAACCGGCAGGTGGGCCGCTTCCTGCTCATCACCGACCGGGCCGTGATCCAGGACCTGGGCAAGCTCTACCGCGAGGCGTGGTGGGCCAAGCGCGCGGACGAGAAGCAACCCTGGACGCGCCGGGAAGACATCCCCGAGCACGACAAGAACCACCGCTCGGCCGCGCGGCTCGCCGATGAGATCAAGGACGCGCCGTGCATCGTGCTCGCCTGCGCCCCGTCCCCGGGCATGGCCCACTCGATCCTGCCCGCCTGCCAGAACCTGATGCTGGCCGCCCGCACGCTGGGCATCGGCTCGGTGCTCACGACGCTGCATCCCAAGGTGATGGAGCGGGTGCACGCCCTGCTGAAGATTCCCAAGGAAGTGGCGATCCTGCACGTGATTCCGCTGGGCTATCCCCAGGGCCACTTCGGCCCCAACAGCCGGCTCCCCACGTCCCAGACCACCTTCTTCAACACCTGGGGCACGCCCGTTCCGTGGAAGTAACAGCAACAACTTCATCCACAGATTTCACAGATTTCACAGATTGAAAAACTGCCTGGCTCAACGCATGTGCCGTACTGCCTGGTGCTGCGCAGGAAGAACAAGAAAATCTGTGTCATCTGTGAAATCTGTGGATGGTAGTTCCCTCATTCTCGAAGAAAGGCAGTCATGGCACAGCACGTGGTGACCCTGCAGGGGCAGAAGGAACCGATCGCGGTCGGCAAGATCGTGTGCATCGGGCGCAACTACGTGGCGCACATCGAGGAGCTGAAGAACCAGAAGCCCTCGCAGCCCATGTTCTTCATCAAACCGGGCACGGCCCTGCAGCCGCTGGAGCAACCCATCCGCATTCCCATGTATTCCAACGAGGCCCGGCACGAGCTGGAATTGGCGGCGCTGATCGGCAAGACGCTGAAGCACTGCAAGAAGGAAGACGTGATGTCCGCCATCGTCGGCTGGGGCGTGGCCCTCGACGTGACGCTGGTGGATGTCCAGGATCAGTGCAAGGCGAAGGGCCATCCCTGGGAGATCGCCAAGGGCTTCGACGGCTCGTGCCCCTGCTCGGCCTTCGTGCCAGCGAGTCAGGTGAAGAA
>JBGPEV010000389.1:0-4010 GCA_041482995.1 bacterium
CAGGAGCAGGGCGACGACGATGAGCATCGTATCCAGACGCGAGCCCATGTAGCCCTGATCCAAGGGCACCCATTTCACCCAGGCCGCCACCACGAATTCGCAGGCGAACAATACGCCCAGGTAACGCGTGCCCAGGCCCAGCGCCAGGCAGATGCCGCCCAGCAACTCTAGGGCGGCGATAAAGGGCCCCAGCACCTGGGGCAGCGGAATGCCATACTTGATGAAGCTGTCGATCGTTCCCCCGAATCCGGCCACGAACATCTTCTTGTAGCCGGCGACGATCACGATTTCGGCCATCATCAGGCGCAGCAACAACGACGCCAGTGCGCCCTGGCCTGCCAGGGCCTGCATGAAGCGCTGCATAATCTCCCCCTTTCGATCCCGTGGATGGCTTCCCGTGCGTCCAAGGATTCCCAGTGCCGGCCACGTTCCGGCTCCGGAGTTTGGAAGCGCGATTGCATGCATACCACGGCGTGGCACCGGCGGACGAGCCATGGCGTAGTCCCTGCATGTAGTTCCGCCAAAGGTCTGGCCGCCAAAGGTCTGGCCGCCGAAGGTCTGTCAGCGCCGGCCGCTTGCGGGAGGCGCCGGCAGCCAGTAGTTCCGGGATGGCCTGCGGGCACCGCGTGCGGTGCGAGCCAGGACTCCGGTGCGGGCAAGGAAGCCCGCACCCGACCATCCAGCGTCCGCCGTCCCGCAAGGGCAACGTGGGCGCGACCGGCACCAGGGAAGGTGATGACCATGTTTCCGATTTCGGACCGCCTCTTGCGGAAGGCCGTGGCGTGCGCGGCCGGGCTGCTGGCGCTGCAGTTGCTGGCGTCCGCCCCGCTCCATGCGCAGCGGCGTGCCCGCGCCACCGTTGCTCCCCAGATCGCCGCCACTGAGCCCGGCGCCATCCCGATGGCCCCCGGCGCGGCAATGGCTCCGGCCGCCGCACCCGCTTCCACGGGCGGGGACGCCTTGCCAACTGCCCCTGGGCCCGGCGCAGCCGTGGGCCCCACGGCCCCCGGCGCCACAGCGGCTGCGGCCGGCGCACCTTCCAAGGAAGAACTGAGCGAGACCCTGCTCTATGAGCGGGAGCCCTTGAGCCGCGTGCGCATCGCCATTCTCAACGCGACCGGCAAACCGGCCGGCGCGGCGAAAGTGGCCGTGCTGCTGGGCGACTATCGCCGCCGGCCTCTGGAAGACAAGCTGGGGCTCAAGATCGAATTGGTGAATATCTCTTCGAGCGACCAGAAGCCGCAGACGCCGGCCGTGGTGTATTATCGGCAAGGATTCCTGCGGGCCGCGCTGATCCTGGCCCGCGCCATCCCGGGCGATACGATGGTGGCCGCCATGCGGCCCGAGGCGCTCAAGCGGGCGGGCGTGGATGTGGAGGTGGTCGTGGGCGAGGAACTGCCCTGAAACCCGTGCCCCATCAATGGAATCAGCGGGGCGGGCGGGACGCCTGCCCCACTGAGTGAGAACAAGGATCGCACCTGCGAGGCAGAGCAATGAGGCAGCCGATGGCAACGCACCGCAATCCGTTGAGAATCGCCCCCTGGGCGGCCCTGTTGCTGGCCGGGGCGCTGGCGCTGGGGGCAGGCGCGGCCCGGGCGGCCGGCCCGCGCTATGCCGACAAGGACACGGCCCTGGAAGTGGCCAAGGTGCTGGACAAGGGCGTGTACCGCAACCACCTGATCAGCTCCACGTTCATCCAGAGCGTCGCGCGCGACCAGTACGTCATCAAGGTGGTGCTGGACAACGGGGCGGAGCAGGACTGGGACATGAACCAGATCCGCGCGTGGACCAAGGACGAGTCCATCGTGCTGCAGAAGAACCGGGCGCTGGTCTTTCCCCACGACCGCTCCAATGGCTTCGTGATCCTGGACAAGAACCAGTTCACCCAGAAGGCCCTGCGCACCCGCGTGCTGGTGCGCCAATACCCCGAATCCGACGTGCTGGCCGGACAGACCGTCCGGTACGCCGTCTACCAATTCAATCTGGTCGACCTGCTGCACCTGAACGCCGGCACGGACGAACAGGGCTACCAGCACCACTATCTGTTCGATCTGGAGAACGGGCAGCGCGAACTGATCAGCTACCTGGATGCCTACAATCTACTCGCGCACAGCGACCTGGTGGAGGATACGGGCCAGGCGGGCGGACCCGTCATGCGCACGCCCTACCAGTTGCGGGCCATCAATCCGCGCGAGCTGGAGATCATCAACGGCGCCGGCCGCTTCGGCCTGGAATTGGTGTTCGACCGCGCGCTGCAGTTGGAAGCCGGGCACTTCCCCTTCCAGCTCTTTGAAAAAGGCAAGAACGGTGGGACTCCCACGGTGGAGTCGCCCTTCGTGATCGAGTTCACGGCGCCCAATACGATCCTGCCGGCGCAAGTGACCCCGATTCCCAACCTGGAATTTCTGCGCGGCATCGCGGCCACCTCCGACGAGGCGCACCAGAACCGCGTGCTCGTGCGCGCCAGCATCAGTCCGGACGTGCTGAACCAGCCGCCGGACGTCGAGGTCAAGGGCCAATCCGTCATCGTCACGTTCACCAAGCTGCAGGACCAGAGCGTATTCGACCGCAAATCCCTGCTGGAGGCCGATCTGCGGCGGCGGCAGGACAAGCTGTTGAGCGGATCGCTCACGGCGGAGGAAATCCAGCGCCGCAACAACTACCGCCAGTCGATGGAGACCGGCCAGGGGCAGGTGGACAAGGCCCGCGTTCGCAAGGCCTTCCAGGAGAAGTTTGACCTGCTGACAAGCTCGCTCTCCAACTTCGGCGATGCGGCGGTCTCCGCATCCAACGACCGGGACCTGGAAGAGGCGCTGAAGGAGCGGAACGGCGTGCTGGTGAAGCTGCCCACGCTGGTGATCGACCAGGTCGCCGCCGCCCTGAAGCAGCAGCCGGTGCCGGATCGCGACGGATTGCGCAAAGCGGTGGATACCGTCCTCGGTTACACCCGCGAACCTAAGACCGTGGCCCGATTGAAGGAGTTGCAGCAGGCCCTTACTCCTTAGCTCTTGCCAATCCGTACCGCTGGACGCCGTGGGCCGGCCCGACCGGTCCATGAATGCCGTATCCTGCTCATCTCATTACATATTATCTGAAAGAAAACTCTCCCCTTGACGGCGGCGAGTTTTTGTTACAAATTTCAGAAAAACCAGTCTATTTTCTTATGGAGGCAGGGCCGCAGGGAAGCTGAAAACGTTGAGAGGAGTTCTCGCCCCGTGAGAGCCATTGGATATAGTTGTCTGAACACGCTGAGCCAGAAGCCCAAGAACCTGACCCTGGAAGATCAGGACAAGACCATCCGGGACTTCGTGACCAAGCAGGGGTGGGACCTCGTGCAAATCTATCAGGAAACTACCACCTCCACGAATTCACAGAGTCAACCGATCCTGGACCAAATCATTGTCGACTCGGGCAAGACCAGCTTCGACGTGCTCGTCATTGCGCGGCTGGACCGGCTCACCCGCAATATCCGGCAACTCAATACGCTGATCAATGAAATGTGCATGAAGAATGGCGTGCAACTGCTCTCCATCGAAGAAGGCTTCGATACCCGCACCGACTGCGGCAAGCTCGGGCTGCGCCTGATCGACATCATCACCAAGTGGGACACCAAGCGCATTTCCGACCGCACGCGGGAAATCATCGCCCGCAAACGCGCCAAGGGCGAGCGCGTGGGGCACGCTCCGTTCGGCTTCACGTACAAGGACAAGAAACTGGTGGCTGTGGAGCAGGAGTTGGACACCGTGAAGGTGATCCGCGAGCAACGGGAAAAGGGGCTCAGCTACCACAAGATCGCCAAGTACCTGAATGACCGGAAGGTCGCCTCCAAGCGTGGGGGCATCTGGTACGCGGAAACCGTGAAGACGGTCTACCAGAATTCCCTCACCTGGGGTCCCGCCCCAGGCGCGCTCCCGAGCGGCCCCAGCGTCGCGATGGGGCACGGGGACTAACGGCGCATGACATTTGGTTTGGCAGTACCGATGAACAGCGCGGGGCGTGGCTCCGCACCC
>JBGPEV010000390.1:0-4010 GCA_041482995.1 bacterium
AGAGCATTCCAGTCGCCGGTAGTGGGTCACTTTCCGGTCGAACAGCGGATTCCTCGCAACTACGCTCGGAATGACAAAGTTGGTGTCACCCCGAGCCCTTCGCTGCGCTCGAGGGCAGGCTCCGTTGCGAGGGGTCTGCTGGTTCCCAGCCCTCAGCGTCCAGGCAAACTGACCCACTACCCAAGCCTGCTTTTCGTTGTGTGCGTTGTGCTCGTCGTGGTTCAAGGCAGGTGGCAGTTTTGTTAGCAGGTCTAAGAGCGCCTAACAAAACTGCCGAACCGCAACGACACAACAAACACGACGAGGTTTCGATGGATGCGGTTCGGCGCGAAACGGGGCTTCAAGCCTGCTTTTCGTTGTGCGCGTTGTGCTCGTCGTGGTTCAAGGCAGGTGGCAGTTTTGTTGGAAGGTCTAATTCTCCGGGAAAGCGTAATCCCGCAGGGCCGAGGCCCACAGCGCGTCGGGCACTTCGATGGGCGGGTTGGGCTTCTGGCCCTCGACGATCTCGCCCCAGCGTTTGGGGCCGATCTGGATGGAGTACTCCGGGCGGCTGCGGCTGACGCAATCGATCAGCCCGTCCACGCCGATGAACTCGGTGGCGTTGGGCTTCTTCACCCAGGTGATGAAGTCCGTGCCCTTGATGCCGATGGTGGCCGTGGCCGTCAAGACGTAGGACTCCGGCCGGAGCCACCGGGAAACCCGGGTGCGCAACGAGCCGATGGCCAGCACGAGCGGCGCGGTCTTGTTCGCGCCCCGCAGGTCATTCACCTGCACGATGGTGTATTCCTGCACCAGGGCTTCGCCGCCGCCCACGTCCGGGCTGAGCCGGATGTGGGCCCGGCTGCCGGCCTGGGTTTGCACCTTGTCGCCGTCTTCCAGTGTGGCGGCTTGGCGCACGACGATCACCTGCTGGCCGCGGGTGATGCTGGCCTCCCCCTGCAGCACGCGCAGTTGGCCCACCGCGGCCACCGCCCTCCCGGCACCGCCGGCCACCAGACCGAGCGTCACCAGACCCAGCACACCCCGGCCCACGGTGCGGTAGAATGCACAACCCCGAGTGGCGTTAAACACGAGTCCTCCCTATTGGCTAATGTGCCTTAAACGCCTTTATATCAATAGACTGAACTTGTATAGGCACCGCGCTCCCCTCGCCTGCTCGCTTCCACATACAGGGAAACGCTCTATTCTATTCCGCGCCGGCGCCGCTATTTGCCCAGCACGAGCATGACGATGCCCAGCAGCATGACGACGCACCCGGGCCAGATCGCGCGAATGCGGGCGCCTTCCTTGAACACCAGGTAGCCGATCGCCAAGGCGATCACGATCTCCAATTGCTTCACGGCTTCCACATAGGCGGGAATCGTGAGCGTGTACGCGGTCGTGCCCAGTTGCGTGGAAAGCGCCGCGAACGCGCCCAGGCCCAGGAAGCTCCACCAATGCTTGCCAATCTGCCGGAAGTGCCGGGCCGAGCGATAGAGCGCGATGGGCGTGATCAGCACCGAGCAGAACACATAGCCCATGAAGACCGCGAAGGGGGGGTTGGAGCGCAACGCGATTTCCCGGATGTAGATCACCGACGGTGCATAGAAGAACGCCGCGCCCAGCGTCCAGCGCTGGCCGGGGTCCTTCACCAGCGCCGCCAGGGGCGCCAGCCAGGACAAGCGCGCCCGGCCGATGTTGATCAGGTACACGCCCAGCACGGACACCAGCACTCCCGCAATCCCCAGCGCGGAGGGGATTTGCCCCAGGTAGATCACGCTCCACACCAGCAGCAGGATCACGCTCAGCTTCCAAAGGGCGGTCACGAGGGAAATCTCCGCCACCTGCAGCGCCACCGCGAGACATTGCGTGCCGATCAACTGGCAAACCGCGAAGATCAGGCAATACCCCCACACCCCCTCCTGCAGGGGCGGCACGCCCTCCACGAACAGGGCGAGCGCCGCGAAGGGCAAGATGAACGTGAAGCGGCCCCAGACGTTGATGGTCTCGTCCAGGGCGTGTCCCAGGCGCTTCATGACCATGTTGCGCAGCACCTGAAACACCGCGCTCCCGATCGACAACGACAGCCAGATCATCGCCCTCCGTTGGTGTCACCGCAAAACTGCCCATCCGCAGATTACGCAGATTACGCAGATTTTGGTGTCGATACTGCCTATCCGCGGTGCAATTCGCTACGCCTCGACACGCTGGACAGAGACATCTGCGTCAATCGACTTGCCACAATGTATCGGGGTAGACCGCGCATTCGCGCTAACGGCAGTTGAATCTGCGTCATCTGCGTAATCTGCGGTTCGCAGTTGTTGTTCTTCCTATTTTTTCAGCAACCACGCGATCAGCGCCTGGTGGTTGACCAGGATGCGGTCGCCCTCCATGTGCAGCGCGCCGCCGGCGCGCCCGCGCAGCAGTTCGTTGAGCAGGGCGTTGGGGATCAGCTTCAGCCCCCAGTTGAACAGCTTGCCCACCATGCGTCCCTCGGCGATGCGCACGTCGCACAGGGTGCTCTCCCGGCTGGTGCGCAACACGGCCAGTGCCACGCGGTAAGGCCCGTTCACCAGGAAATGGACGCCCTGCGCCTCCACCTCCAAGGCCACGCCGTCGGCCACGGGCTCCACACTGCGCAGCCGCACCTTGCCCTGGGCCAGCGCCGGGGACTCGGCCGCCGCGGCCGCCAGATTGCGCAGCAGCGCCAGCAGGGGCGGAGGGCTGGGCTGAATCTCGGTGGACATGGGGCGGTTCCTGGGGCGCGCGGTTGAAGACTTGTAGCAAGTTTTCCCGGTGATGCCCATCGGTAGACGAACCGCATTGCTGAAACACCCTTCGCTGCGCTCGAGGGCAGACACCGACCACAAAGACCACGAAGGAACTGCAGGTGGGTTTCTGATCCCTCCGGGGACTGAAGTACGCGGCGGAGATTCACACAGCTCGAATCCTCGGAACAAAAAATCCGCTGTTCTTTGTGGTCTTTGTGTTTCAGCTTTTGGCAGTTGGATGCTACTTCGCCGCGATGGGCTCGATCACGGGCGGCCCTTGGTCGGGGAGCCGGATGCGGTGGAAGGACGAGGGGTCGCGCAGACCCGGCACCTGCGTGGAAGAGGCGGAGTTGACCAGCAGCAGCGGTCCATGGACGCCGGGCTGGGTGAGCGTCCAATTGTGATGCACGTGGCCGTGCAGATAGAGCTCGATGGGCTGGCGCGCGATCCAGTCCCGCACTTCCTCCAGGTTGAGCAGTTCGTGGAAGCGGTACACCCGATGGTAGCTGGGGAACTGGAGCGGGTAGTGGTTGGTCAACACCACCCGCGCGCCGCGGGGCAGGCCCGCCAGCCAATGCTCCGTCGCCCGGAGCGTTTCCGCCGCCACGATGCCGCAGGCCTGGAACACGGGCCGGGGCACGGCGCTGTCCCATGCAGCCAGCCACCACTGGGCGTTCAATTGCTTGGCGGCAAAGCGCTCCGGCCCTTGAGGGGCGAACGGACCGAAGTGCGCGTCAAAGGGGCCGGGCGCACCGTCCTCGGGCACGTAGCGGTCGTGATTGCCGGGAATCACCGTGACGCGCCCCGCGCCCCGCGCCAGCCAGGGCGCCAACTCCGCCCGCGCCAGGGCGAACTCCTCGGGCAGGCCCAATTGGGTCACGTCCCCGCTGATTACCAGATGGTCCCAGGCCATGCGCTCCACCTGCCGGACGAGCCGCCGGGCGCGCTCCGGGGGGAACTGCCGGCGGCGCCGGAGCAACAGGTTCAGCGCTCCGACGCCCCGCTTGGAGAGCCATTGCCCCGGCCGCCGCGGCAGGCCGTGGAAATGCAAGTCGGAGACGTGGATCAGCGTGAAGGGCTCGGGCACCGCGCGGCTCCGGGACTGGGAACGACCTTTGGATCCCGCTGTGGCCTATCGTACCCACAGCGCGCAACCGAAAGAACTGCGATTTGCAGACGGCGTTGGAGGAGCCTTTGGGACGGAGAAGCGGCAGTGGCTGCCCTCGGCGCCCCGGTGCCCCCCCCCCGCGTTGCAGGGCG
>JBGPEV010000391.1:0-4000 GCA_041482995.1 bacterium
ATTGATGCCGTCGCGCACGGTGTAGCGTTCGCCGCCCCGATGGGCGCGCTGGAGAAAATCCACCACGTAGAGCAGCACCTGCTCATCGGAGAACGGCAAGTTGTCCTTCAGGATGCGGAACTCCTCGTCGGCCTCCGGAAAATCCACGAAGATTTGGGGTTGCAGGCGCGATTGGATGTACTCGGGAATCTCGAAGGTGGAGGCGTCCTCGTTCATCGTCGCGCAGAACCGGAAATCGGGGTGCGCCTTGATCTTGATCCCCGCCACGATCGATTCCACATAGCGGCGGCTATCGAGCAGGGGCGCGAGGGAGGCCCAGCACTTTTCTCCCATGCGATTGCCTTCGTCCAGTAGGCACATACCGCCGCGAATCATCGCGGTCACCAGCGGGCTGGCCACGTATTTGATGCGCTGGTTGTCCGCGATGACCGGCGTGACGATGAGGTCTTCCGGCCGGGTGTCCATGGTGGCCTGGAAGACGTAGACCTCCTTGCCCAGCAGGCGCGCCGTGGCATAGGCGAGCGAGGTCTTGCCCACACCGGGCTTGCCGACGAGCCGCGGATTGAGCGGTTGATCCGCGGCATCCACCACCAGCCAGGCGGCCTGCAACTGCGCCACCAATTCTTCCTGGCCCACCCAATGGGAGTCGAAGACGTCCGGGTGGGCCAACTGCAATTCCACTCCATCGATGGCGATGGTGCGGCGTTGAGTATCGGAAACGGCCATGGCTCCGCCAGGTGGGGTGGGTGGGATACGCCGCACTTCCGGCTGGCGGCATCTTAGCGACGCCTTCCCGGCCCCGTCAACGCGGCCAGCGGCCGCTTTGCGGCCCGTTGCGGGCTTCTCCGTGGGGGCCGGCTATTGGGCGCGATCGGGAAACGGGAGCAGTGCCTCGCAGGCGGCGGCGTGCTGAAACAACCGGTCCTCTTGGCCCGGGTTGGCGATCAACTGCACCCCGAGGGGAAGACGGCCCGGGGCGAGACCCGCCGGCAGGGTCACCGTCGGCAGGCCGCAGTAACTCCAGGGCGCTTGGAAAATGCGCGGCCCGGTCGTCTCCGGCGTCGGCGCCGGGCCCACGGTCGTGGGGGTGATCGCCAGGTCCACCTGGGAGAGCAGATCGCCCAGCGCCTCGATCAGGCGTTCCCGGTGCCGTAACGCCTTCACGTAGGCGGTTGCGGATACGGTGCGCCCTTCCCGGATGCAATCCGAAATGCGCGGTGGATACAGCGCTCCGCGCTCCGCGAATCCCGCCTCGTGCACGACGGCCGCCTCGGTCACCAGGATGCAATGGTGGGACTCGACCACGGCGCGGAAGCTGTCGGGCAGGGGCATCTCCACGATCTTGGCCCCCGCCTTCGACAACGCCCGGCAAGCCGCCTCCAATGCGGCCAGGGAAGCGGGACCCGCCTCGGCCTCGAAGAGGCCGCGCATCCGCCAAACGCGCTTGGGCCGCTGGCCGGACAACGGCCTGGGGAGCTTGCCTCGCTCCAAGCTCAATTGCCCTTCCAGCCGCATGAGCTGCCAGAGCAGATGGGCATCCGCCACGTCGCGGGTCAGGGCCCCCACGTGATCCAATTGCCAACTGAGCGGAAGCACACCGCGCACGGAAATCGCGCCGTAGCCCGGCTTGAATCCCACCACCCCGTTGTAGGAAGCCGGCCGGAGCACCGAGCCTGCGGTTTGCGTGCCCAATGCGGCCAGGCACATGCGATCCGCGACGGCGGCCGCCGACCCGGCGCTGGATCCGCCCGGCGTGCGCTCGGGATTCCAGGGATTGCGGGTGGGGGCCGGATCCCCATACGCAAACGCGGTCGTATGGGTCTTGCCCAGCAGAATCGCCCCGGCGCCGCGCAAGCGGGCGATGCACTCCGCGTCCTGCGTGGCCAACCGCGGAGGATAGGCCGCCGTGCCCGCGCGGGTTTCCATGCCCTTGACGTCGAAGATGTCCTTCACGCCGAGGGGGATCCCGTGCAGCGCACCCTCCCAGGTGTCGCGCCGCGCCTTGCGGTCCAAGGCCCGGGCCCGGGCCAGCGCGTCTTCGCCGTGCAGGCGCGCCCAGGCGTGCACGGCCGGCTCGCGCGCGGCAATGCGCTCCAGGCACGAGGTCACCAGTGCTTCGGCGGTCAGCTTGCGGCGCCGCAGCAACGCAGCGGCCTGATAGACCGTCAGGTCTCGGGGTTCGGTCAAGGCCACAACTCCGGAAACGCCAGCGTGAACAGGCCAGGGGTAGCGGGGGCATCACACCGTCCCAGGTGCGCCAAGTCAAGCCGTGCGCCAGGAGGCTCCCCTGGCCAAGCCCGGCGGATGCTGCCCGGGTACCGGCCGCGTTGCCTTCTCTCCGGGCGCGGCCGGGCCATTGCCATCCGGCGGAAAACCCAATAAGAAGAAATCCCACGAAGACATGCCAGTCCGACGGCAACCGCTTGTTCTGTCCGATCTTCTCGGACTCAAATCGACCTCCCGAGTGAGCCATGAAACCCGACCGCAATGCGCGCCTGACCCGCCGTGAATGGATCCAATATGCCTCCGCCGCCGGCCTGGGACTGGTGGTCTCGGCCTCGGGCCGCACCGTGCATGGGCAGAAGAAAAAGGAGGAGCGGTTCCTCACGATCTCCCACAGCGTGAACACCACCGTGTATGCGCCGCACATGGTCGCCCAGGAACTGGGGCTGTTCAAGGAGTTGGGATTGAATTGCACCTTCGTCGTGCCCGGCGGCGGCGCCCGCGTGGCCCAGGTGCTGGCGGGCGGCCAGGCCGGGTTCGGCCTGGGCGATAGCAATCACTTTATCAAGATCAGCGAAAAGGGCAAGCCGTGCCTCATGCTCTACGGCACGGACACCCGCTGTTCCTATGCCAACATAGTCGTCCGCAAGGAGCTGTGGGACCAGGGGCTCAACACGGTGGAAAAGCTGGCGACCATGAAGCGCGAGGACGGCTCCCCGCGCATCATTGCCGCCACGGCCATCGGCTCGGGCACGTGGGTCTATGGGAACGTCGTGCTCTCCGGGTACAAGGCGAACGGCAAGCCGGTCAACGATCAGGTGAAGTGGACCAGCGGCGGCAGCACCACCACCATGCTGGGCGGCCTGAAGTCCGGACAGTTCGACGCCATCATGGCCGTGCCCATCTGGATGGAAGCGGCCAAGGCGCAAGGCTTCGGGGTGCCGCTCTATGACGTCAGCTCGACCAAGGCCTGGATGGACGTGTTCGGCGGCAACGTGCCGGCCACGGTCGGGTACGCGCTGAAATCCACCATCGACGCCGATACGGAAATGACGCAGGACTACGTGACGGCGGTCTACAAGGCGATGCAGTGGATGAAGAGCCACCCTCCGGAGGAGATCTACGAGAAGATCGGGCCCAAATACATGGGCACGTTCAAGAAGGAGGAAGTCGTCAACGAGATCGTCTACTACAAGGCGATCTTCAACTTTGACCTGATCATCTCGCGCAAGGACTTCGAGAACACCAAGCGGGTGATGATTCCCTGGGTGACCAAGGAGGACTTCGCCTACGAAGCCTTGTGCGACATGCGCTTCGCCGAAGCAGCCCGCAAGGCATGATCCCCGCCGGGGCCGGCGCGCCCGCGGGCGCAGCCGGTTCCGGCCGATCGCCGCCAACCCATGCGCACTTTTGCCGCCTCCCCCGCCGCCGTCCCGATGCCCGCCTCTTCCGCGCGCATCCAGGTCGAATCGCTGCATCGCAGCTTTCCGTTGCAGTCCGGCGAGGTCATCGCCGTCGGCGACGTGTCTTTCCAGATCCGCGGGCGGGAGTTCGTTTCCGTGATCGGCCCGAGCGGGTGCGGCAAGAGCACCGTGCTCAACATCGTCGCCGGGCTGCTCAAGCCCACCCGGGGCCGCGTGCTGATCGACGGCGCGCCCGTCAGCGAGCCCATGGACAAGGTGGGCTACGTGTTCCAGCGGGACACCACGTTCCCGTGGAAGACGGTGGAGCAGAACATCGGCATGGGCCTGGAGTACCGGGGCGTCCCGGCCGGGGA
>JBGPEV010000392.1:0-3998 GCA_041482995.1 bacterium
CCACGGACAACCTGGCCTCCGCCGGACCCCAAGACATGGTGATCCTGGCGTTGAAGACCCAACACATCGCGGGCGTGGCCGCCAACCTGCAGTCGGTGCTGGGCGCGGAGACCGTGATCGTGCCCGTTCAGAACGGGCTGCCCTGGTGGTACTTCCAGCGCCACGGCGGATCGTACGAGGGACGGCGTCTGGAATCCTGCGATCCGACCGGAGCGATCGGCGCGCACATTCCGCCGGAGCGGATCATCGGCTGCGTCGTCTATCCCGCGGGCGAGATCAAGGCGCCGGGCGTGGTGCGCCACGTGGAGGGCGACCGCTTTCCCGTGGGCGAACTGGACGGCAAGACGACGCCGCGCGTGCAGAAGGTGTCCGAAGCCTTCGTCAAAGCCGGGTTCAAGTCCCCCGTGTTGGACAACATCCGCGCGGAGATTTGGCTCAAGCTGTGGGGCAACATGTCCTTCAACCCCATCAGCGCGCTGACTCATGCGACCCTGGTCGATATTTGCCAATACCCGCTCACGCGCGATTTGGCGGCGCAGATGATGACCGAGGCCCAGCAGATCGCCAACGCGCTGGGCGTCGAATTCCGGGTGCCGTTGGAAAAGCGCATCGCCGGCGCGGAGAAAGTCGGCAAGCACAAGACGTCCACGTTGCAGGACGTGGAGCACGGCCGCGGCCTGGAGTTGGATACGATCGTCGGCGGCGTCATCGAACTTGGCAAGCTGACCCACATCCCCACGCCCCACGTGGAAACCGTGTTCGCCCTGACCAAGCTGCTGGACAAGACCCTGCAGGACGAGAAAGGCCGGTTGCGCATCGAGAAGGGCGCATAGCCCCACGCCACCCCTCGACCCCCTTCCCGGAAACGAGACCTTTGCGTAACTGGAGGTTCTGCGGGTGGGCGCGCAGCAGCGCGCCCCTACACGTCTGAAATTGCTCGCCTCGACTCGCCGTGGCGTCAGTCCCGCCAGCCTCAGTTGGAAGTTGTGAAAAGGTCTCGTGAACGGGAGAGGAGGAGAACTGCACCCCTATCCTCTCCCCCGGCCCCTTTCCCACTCCAGGGGAAAGGGGAGCACTGCCTTGTCAACGGAGTGGCGGAGGATGCGTGAGTCGGCGACGCGGCAAATGGAGTGGTGAGGATGTCGGCAGTGGCGGTTCCGCATTCCCCTGCAGAGGGGAAGGGCCGGGGATGGGGGCGGCAGTTCGCCGCTCTCCCTTACCCCGCAGCGCCGTACGCTCGCGGGAGGCGCCAACAGCAGCGCGCCGTACGCTCGCGGGAGGCGCCAACAGCAGCGCGCCGTACGCTCGCGGGAGGCGCCAACAGCAGCGCGCCGGACGCTTGCGGGAGGCGCCGGGCGCCCCGCCCAAGGGGGTGGGAGGGGCGCCGACGGCCCGGGGGCAAGCGCCCCCTTCGCCGATTCAGGTGGTTGCTCCCGGTCCATGAGGCAGACGGGGAACGCCGGGTCCGTGCCGCATTTCCAGCGCCGGCGGCGCGATATGCGTCAATGCCGCCAACCGGGCGCTGGCCTCGCTGCTGCCGGTGACGATCCGGAGCAACTCTTGCACCAAATTGTTCAGTTCCGCGGATTGGGCCGCCAACTCCTCGCCGGCCGCCGCGGACTCCTCGGCATTGGCGGCGTTGCCCTGGGTGACGGCATCCATCTGCGACATGGCGGTATTGATCTGGCCGGTGCCGTTGGCCTGCTGCTCGCTGGCCGTTTTCACCTCGCGCACCAGTTGGCCCACGTTCACGACCGCCTCGTTGATGCGCTGCAGCAGGCTGCCCACCTCGTCGGAGACGCGCACCCCGTTTTCCGCGCGATTCTGGGATTCGACGATCAGCTCGCTCGTTTCCCTGGCCGCCTGGGCGCTGCGCTGCGCCAAAGTGCGCACCTCCGCCGCCACCACGGCAAAGCCCCTGCCGGCATCGCCGGCGCGCGCCGCTTCCACGGCGGCGTTCAGGGCCAGCAGGTTGGTCTGGAAGGCGATCTCGTCGATGGTCTTGACGATCTTGGCCGTCTGCGTGGCGGCGTCGCGGATATTGCCGATCGCCGCGTTCATGCGCTTCATGGCGTCCACGCCCTCGCCCACCAGATGCGTGGCGTCGGACGCCAGCCGGTCCGCGTTCTGGGCGTTGACGGCGCTCTGGCGGGTCATGGTGGCGATCTGTTCGACCGTCGCCGACGTTTCTTGCAGGCTCGCCGCCTGCTCCGAGGCGCCCTGCGCCAAGGCCTGGCTGGTGGCGGAAAGTTGGCCCGCCGCCGAATTGACCTGGGAGGAAGCCGTGGTGACGCCGTCAATGACCAGATTCAAGCTCTTGATCGGGGAGCGCATCAGCAGGAATCCGGTCCCCACCGCCAGCAGGGCAAACGCGCCGCTCCAGAGCACGATGTTCCACGTGGCCTGATTGGTGGCCTCCTGCACCGGCCCCAGGCTGGAGATGATGGCAAAGGCGCCGCGCAGATCGCCGTCCTTCATCCCTTCCATCTCGAGCCCCAGGATGTCCTTGCCGTTCTTCCACGGGCTGGTTGCGCTGTCCCCATGGCAGGTGAGGCACCCCTGGGCCTTCTCGAACCGCACCGGGCGGATCACCTCCAAGTCGGCCCCACTGTCCGAGGTGCGCACCAGTTCCTTCACGGAGAGGTCCTTGAACCGTTCCAGGATCGCCCGTTCGCCGGGCGTCGCCTCGTTGTCCTTATTGCGAGCGTGAACGGCGAAGATGCGGAAGCGATAGTGTTCGTCATCGGCGCCTTTGGAGCCGAGCCGGAACGCGGCGAAAACCGGAACGCTCATGAGGATTTTCTGCTTCTGCTCCTTGGGTACATTGCCGTCAGGATACTTCTCCACGGTCTCCTGCACGAGCGCGCCGAGCGTGTTCATGCTGGCGATGTACTCCCGGCCCACTTCCAGGCGCGACAGGATGGCCCGGGACTTGTCCACCAGGTCTTCCCGCCCGTTTTGGCTGATGCGAATACGCGCGATCACCACCGCTGAGATCACGCAGATCAGCGTGGCAGCGAGAATGGTTATAAGGACCCGATTGCGGAAGGTGAGTTTCATGGCTGGCCTACGGCTGGAGGGTGCCCTCTTCACCAGATCCTTTCCCGATGCGCCACCCGCATCGGCCGGGAAGAGTCATTTCACGCATAGTAACGACGCGAATTGATAAAAGGTTCAAAACCCTCCTGTCCCTTGACGGGGCACTGGAAAGACGGGGCAACTCGAGCCAACGGATCACCCGGGCCGGTGGGTTGGCCGCGGCTCCGCTGGGGTGGGGGCGTGTCCGGCGCGATACCGGGCGGCGCAATCGGCCGGGCAGAGCGC
Source organism: bacterium (assembly GCA_041482995.1). GTDB lineage: Bacteria > SAR324 > SAR324 > SAR324 > JACQKK01 > JBGPEV01. The sequence goes on from JBGPEV010000392.1 coordinate 3,325, forward strand.
TGACGCTGCCGGCCGGTTTCCGTCCCGGCGCGATCCGTGCGGTGCGTCGGCTCCCACGCCGTCGCCCATCAAGTACGCCACCCTCCGGCCGGGTTTCGGCCGGGCGGAATCCCGGCGGGCCGCCCGGCCCGGACGCCAAAGCGATTGTAAGGGAATGGATTTGACACATTGAAAATATGGGGAGTATAACCGGGCAGTTAATCTGCCATTCCCATATGCGCAGAGGCTGTTAAGGCAAACGGATTTGCTGGGTGACGTTCCGGCGCTGTTGGCCGGAAGCGGACACCGACAAGCCAAAATGTGGACCGGGCGGGATGAACAGGGATCGTCGCCAAGCCGGTAGTCTACCATTTCTCCACAGCTCTCTCCCCTTCCAGTGCGTCGGTCGGAGTAGCGGGGGCCGGGGCCGGATGCGCACGTCCGTGCGCGGCCCGGCGCTCGGGTCCAGGGACGGGTCTGTCCGGGGTTCCCAACCTCCCTTCAAGGACGAGCATGCGTAATCGGGAAAACATTGTGGTGGGTCTGGACATCGGGACCACCAAGATTTGCGCGTTGGCCGCGGAAGCGGACGGGGGCGACACGCTCAACATCGTGGGATTCGGCCAGGCCCCGTCCGAAGGGATCAACAAGGGCGTCGTCGTCAACATCGAGAAGACGGTGCGCTCGATTCAGCG
>JBGPEV010000393.1:0-3992 GCA_041482995.1 bacterium
CTGTCGCCTGGGCCTGACTGTCCCCGATCCTCGGGCGAAGGGCAAGGCGCGCCGGCCCGCCCAGCGCGGTGAATGCGCCGAGCGTCGCCTTTCCGGGTGCGTTGGGAACAGGGCCGGCAGGATCGGGCCGCGGACGTCAATTGCGACCGAGCAAGCGCGTCATCTCCTGCTCGGTCACAACGCGCACGCCATGTTCCTGGGCGGCATCCAGCTTGGAGCCGGGGCTCTCTCCCGCCAGCAGATAGTCGGTCTTCTTGGAGACCGATCCCGTCACGGTCACGCCTGCCCGTTCCAGGCGGTCCTTCCACACGCCGCGGGGCTCGGAGAGCGTACCGGTGATCACCACGGTCTTGCCCGCGAGCGCCGCTGCTTCCCCGCCCCCCGCCTCGAGGGGCTGGGGATCGACCCCCAGCTTCAGTGCGCGCTGCAGCAGGGCCATCTGGTCCCGGTCGCGGAAGAAGCCGTGGATGGCCTCGGCTGTGATGGAGCCGATCTCGTTCACGTTCTCCAACTCTTCCACGGCCGCCTCGCGCAGGACATCGAGCGTCTTGAAGTGCCGCGCGAGTACGCGGGCCGTGCGCTCGCCCACGAGCGGAATGCCCAGCCCATGCAGCAGCCGGTCCAATGGGCGCGTCTTGGAGGCATCGATCGCGTCGACGATCTTCTGGGCGAAGACCTTGCCCTCTTTTTTCAGCGAGGCGACCTGGTCGAACGTGAGGGCGTACAGGTCCGCGTAGCTGCCGATCAGCCCGCGGCTGAGCAACTCCTCGATGATCTTCTCCCCCACCGAGTCGATGTCCATGGCGCGGCGGGACACGAAGTGCCGGATGCGCTCGGCCTGTTGGGCGGGGCAGAGCGGGTTGACGCAGGTGAGGTCCACCTCGCCCTCCCGGCGCAGGGGCGGAGCCTTGCAGGAAGGGCACTGGGCCGGTGGGACGATGGGGCGCTCCCTGCCCCGCCGCGCGGACGTGTCCACGCCGATCACCTTGGGGATGATCTCGCCGCCTTTCACCAGATACACCGCATCGCCCACCTTCAGGCCCAGCCGCTCGATCTGATCCAGGTTGTGCAGGGTCGCGCGGGAGACGGTCGTGCCGCCCAGTTGCACCGGCTCCAGGTCGGCCACGGGCGTGAGCACGCCCGTGCGGCCCACCTGCCAGATCACGTCCCGCAGGCGCGTCGTCACCTGCTCCGCCTCGAACTTCAGCGCGGCGGCCCAGCGCGGGGACTTGGCGGTCATGCCCAGCGTGTCATAGAGGGCGAGGTCGTCCACTTTCACCACCACGCCGTCGATGTGGTAATCCAGTGTGTCCCGCGTCTTCCCCCAGCGCCCGTAATAAGCCGCCACGTCCTGGAGCGTCTTGCAGCGCCGCCGCTCCGGGCTCACCGGAAAGCCCAGTTCCCCGAGCCACTCCAGCGTGGCGCTGTGGGTCTTCTTCCGAGCCGCGCCGGCCAGTCCATAGACGACCAGATCGAGCCGGCGCTGGCCTACCGCGCCCGAATCGAGCATGCGCAGCGTGCCCGCCGCCGCGTTGCGCGGGTTCTTGAAGGCCGGCTCTCCGGCCCGCTCCCGCTCCGCGTTGAGCTCCGTGAAGGCGGTGAGCGTGTAGTACACCTCGCCCCGCACCTCCAGGCGCAGCGCGGTCTTCAGGCGGTGGGGCAGGTTGGGAATGGTCTTGGCGTTGGGCGTCACATCCTCGCCAGTCTGGCCGTCGCCCCGGGTGACGGCGGAGACGAGCCGGCCGTCCTCATACGCGAGGGCGATCGCCAGGCCGTCCACCTTCAGCTCCGCCACATAGGCCGGTGGCGGACGGTCCGGCAGCAGGCGCAGCAGGCTCTGCTCCCAATCCTCCAGCTCCGCTACCGAATAGAGGTTGGCCAAGCTGAGCATGGGCGTGGCGTGACGCCGCGTGGGGAACGGCTGCAGGGCCGGAGGCGCCACCCGTGTGCCCGGGGAATCCCAGCCGCTCCATGCGGGGTGCTTGCGCTCCAGCCGCGCGAGTTCCGCCACCAGCGCGTCGTAGGCGGCGTCGTCCAGGCCGGGCGCAGGAGCGGTGTAGTAGTCCACGAGCGCCCGCCGCGCCTGGTGACGCAACTGCTCCCACTGTTTGCGTTCGGAGGATTGGGCCATGAGCACGTCCACCCCAACAGCGCGGCGGCGCGGCGGAATGCCGCGGGGCGTGCCCCCAGCCGCAGCGGTTCAGGCGTTGTTGTTCTGCTTCTTGCTCCCCTGCTCCTGCTTCTTGTGCTCCTTGCCGCCCTGGGCCTCGTCGGCCAAGCGGCACTTTTCCAGCACACTGTTGACGAAGGCCACCGACTCCTCGTCCATGAAGGCGCGCGTCAATTCCACCGCCTCGTTGATGACGACCGCCACGGGGTTGAGCCGCAGGATCAGCATTTCCGCCACGGCCAGGCGCAGGATGTTGCGCACCACCACCGAAAGGCGGCTCAGCTTCCATTTTTCCAGATTGGCGGTGAGGATCTTGTCGATCTTCACCTCGTTCTCCAGCGCGGCGTTCACCAAGATCATGGCGAACTCCCGCGGCTTTTGGGAGGCGTCCACCGCCAGCCAGAACCGCCCCAGCACCTCCGGGCCGTGCTCGCGGGTCAGGTCGACCTGGTAGAGCAGTTGCAGCGCGTAGCCTCTGGCCTGCCGCCGAATGCCTTGCATGAGCGCCGTGCAAAAAAGGGAACCGCGGATTTCGCAGATTACACGGATTTTGGCGTGGAGATACAAGTCTCTGTGGCAACGTTCGCCGCCCGCCGGTGCGGAGAGGGTGCGTCAAGGCGCACGGCACCCGTCACGATTCCTTTTGAATCCGCGGTTCCAATGCCGTTACGACACGGCCATTTGCGGGCGCAGGCGATAGCGGTCCAGGATTTCCTTGGCCAGGCGGATGTAGGCCGTGGCGCCCACGGAGTTCATCTTGTAGGTGAGCACCGACTGCCCGAGGGCACTGGCCTCGGTGATTTCCTTGCTGCGGGGAACGATGGTGGAGAACACCGACTCGCCCAGCGTCTCGTACATCTGGCGGCAAATGCGGCGGTGCACGTCCACCGTGCGGTCGTACATGGTGAGCAACACGCCCGCCACCCGCAATTCCGGGTTGTAGCGCAACTGTAGTTCCTTGAAGGCGACCAGGAAGCGCTTGAGGGACTTGATGGCCAGCGATTCGCACTGCAGGGGCAGGATCACCAGATCCGCCGCCGTGATCGCGTTGAGGGCCATCAGGTTGTTGGAGGCCGGGGCGTCCAGCACCACGAAATCGTAGGCCGCGGCCTCCGAGGCCAGGCGTTCCTTGAGCACGGTGGGGCTGGTGACCCGCTCCGCCACTTCCAGTTCCTGCCGCAGCGTATCGAAGTTGGCGAAGACGTAGTCCAACCCCGGCGCCGGATCCGCGTGCGTGATCAATTGCCCCAGCGGAATCGCCGGGTCGGACAGCAATTGCCGCGTGCCCCGCGCGATGGGGTCCCGGATGCCGAAGGAAAAGCGCACGGAGCCCTGGGGATCCATGTCCACCAGCAGCACGCGGTAACCCCCCACCGCGAAGGCCATGGCGAGATTCACCGCCGACGTGGTCTTCCCCACGCCCCCTTTCTCGCTGCAGAACACGATGGTCGTCGGCATGGGTAGGTCGGCGTGACGAGCGCGGCGGCGCGGACAAGGAATTTCCTGGGCGGTTGCCGGCGGCAGCGCCCTGGCCCATGGACTTGACGCCCTGAAGTCTTAGCGGGTCCCCCGGTGGAAGACAAGCCGGGCAGGGCAAATGGCGGTCGACAATCGCTGGAAAGAACTAGCTGGTACCTGTCAGCACCGAGTAACAGAATTCTATCCTCGCTCACCCTGTTTGAGAACATGGTCGGCTATTCGCAATCCGGTCTGATTCGGACCAGCCCACACGAGGTAGTAAATGTGGTGTCCTCTCGGGCTCCTGATAAGGCGTGCAGTCGACGCGAATCCAAAAACCGCTTTGAGTCTATCCCGATACCAA
>JBGPEV010000394.1:0-3979 GCA_041482995.1 bacterium
ATCTGCTGTTCGACCGCAAAGTGACCCACTACCCAGGCTTGAAGCCCCGTTTCGCGCCGAACCGCATCCATCGAAACCTCGTCGTGTTCGTTGTAATTCAGCAGTTTTGTTAGGTGCTCTTAGGCTCCCCCCAACCCCCCATCCTTCGCTGCGCTCGAGGACATGCCTTGTGGGGGGCTTACATTATTCGGGTTTTGCGGGAAATTGCGCGAATGAGTCCCCCTCCACAAGGTGGAGGGAGACCGCGCGCAGCGCCGGACGCTTGCAGGAGGCGTCGGCAGCACTGGCGAGGGGGCGGATACGGGCAGGGGCATGCCGTGCCGCTACCGATGATCTTCTCCACCCACCACCGTGCGGTGGGCGTGCAGGATCGCCTCGCCCATCAGGCGGGGCGCCCGGGCATCGCCCAGGGTGATCACGCGCGGGTGCACGCTCCGCAACCGCTCGGGCACCGCGGGGTCGGGGGTTTCCGGTGACGCGGTCACCACGAACGCGACGAGCCCCAGCGTGCGCTGCTCCCGGGAGAAGCGGTCGGCGCAGAGCAGATCGCGGCCCTTCCACCCCACAGCCTCCGTGCGCGGATGGAAACGCGCGCCCCGGCCGTCCGGCTGGGCCGCCACGCGCTGGAACCAGAGGAATTCGCCGCTCTCCACCAACTCCCGCCCGACGAAGAAGTCCGGCGTGACCACATCCACCCCATAGCCCGCGGCGAGCAGCCACTCCACGGCGTTGCCCATGCGGAAGCCGCCTTCCGTATCGACGACGGCCACGCGCCCCTGGCCCGGTTCCGGCAGACCCAGGCCCCCCTTGGCCAGCAGCGTACGGGCGGACAGCACCGGCACGGTTGCTCCCTGCTCCAGCGATGAGGCGGGCGCCGCGGCGCCGGTCGCCAGGTAGATCGTAGCGTAGGCGCCCAGCGCCTCCTCCGCGCCCGTGAGCTCCCGGCCCAGTTCCACCCGCACGTTCAGGCGCGGCAGGAGCGCGGCGTAGTAGTCCACCAGCAGCGCGTACTCGGCGCGGGCCGGCACGCGCTCCGCCAGCAGCCGCGCCCAGCCGCCGATCGCCGGGGCGCGCTCGGCCAGCGTCACGGCGTGGCCCTGCCGCGCCAGCGTGGTGGCTGCTTCCAGGCCCGCCGGACCCGCGCCCACCACCAGCACGCGCTGGGGCAGCGCCGCCTGCGTCACCGCCGGCAGCCGGCCTTCCCGCCCGGCGCGGGGATTCGCCAGATCGCCCAGGGGCCGGTTCCAGTCGCCGCGCACGGAGAAGTAGCGCGTGTTGCCAATGTGGGGCCGGATCGGCTCGGAAGCTTGCCCGGCGGCCTCTCCGATGGTCTGCCTGGCTGTCTGGGCGGCGGCCTTGCGGGGCAAGTTTGGATCGGAGATCAGAGCGCGCGTCATCACCACGGCGTCCGCCTGACCCTTCCCCAGGATCTCCTCCGCCACGGTGAGCGACTCGATCCGCCCCTCCGCGAAGACCGGAATTCGCCCGCCGATCGCCTCGCGCACGCCTTGGGCCAGGTGCGCCGCGTGTCCCTGGGGCACGGGCATGGCGGCATCGGTGATGTGGGTGGAGAACGGGCCGCCAATCTGGATCGACAGATAATCGACGCCCCCACCGTCCACCAGGCGGCGCGCGATCCCGGCGCAATCCTCGGGCGTCAGGCCGCCCCAGGGCGCCAACTCGTCCCCGCAGAGCTTCACGCCCAGCACCGCGCCCGCGCCGCCGCCGCCAATCGCCCCGCGCACGGCCTGCACGGTCTCCAGAAGCGCGCGCATGCGGTGCTCCAGTGCGCCGCCGTAGGCGTCCTGGCGTTGGTTGGTGAGCGGCGACAGGAATTGGCGCAGGAGGGACCACTGTCCGGCGTTCAGCTCCACGCCGGCGAGTCCGGCGCGCACGCAGCGCCGCGCCGCCGCGGCGAAGCCCGCCACCACCTGGTCAATCTCCCCGGGGAGCATCTCGCGCGCCATGCGCTTGCTGGCCACGTCCACCGTACTGGAGGGCGCCCACGGGCTCTGCCGCAGCAAGCGCCCGGAGCATTGCCCGCCCGTGTGGTTGAGCTGGGCCAGCACGACGGTGCCCTGGCCCGCACCGCGCACGGCTTCCGCCACCGCTTGCAGCGACGGAACGATCGCGTCCGTGTGCCCGAACGGGACGTGCTCGTAGGGCCAGTCCAGCGCATGCACGGTGAGCGCCTCGGTCACCAGCAGCCCGGCCCCACCCTCTACCCGGGCGCGGTAGTAGTCCAAGTGCCGCGGGGTGAAGCGATTGCCCGCCCCAAAGTTGGTCAAGTGCGCCCCGAACACGATGCGGTTGGGCAGCGTGACGCTTCCGATGCGCAGCGGAGAAAGCAGGGCGGACACGACGAACTCCCGAAACTGTTTTTCACCACAAAGGACACGAAGGACACAAAGAACTGCGCAAGGAATTGCAGTTCAAATCCTTTGTGTCCTTCGTGTCCGGCGCCTGCCCTTGAGCGAAGCGAAGGGTGGTGAAGGCGGTTGCCGTTTTTTCTACTCCGCGCACAGGGGCCGCGCCAGGGACGCCCGCTGGGCGGTCTCGAGCACGCAGTCGGGGTCGGGCAGGTCCAGGCGGCCGGTGAGGGCGTGCTTGACCGCCGGGCAGCCGCCGCCGCAGCCATCGAAGGCGGAGCACGCGCTGCACGCGCCGTTCTCCGGCTGGCGGAACATGCGGTTGAACACGGGGGAGTCTCGCCAGATGTCGGCGAAACTGGTCTGGCGCAGGTTGCCGCCGCGGAAGAAGTCCGTCTGGGTGAAGGCGCAGGGATAGACGTCGCCGTTGGGCACGATCAGGCAGGTCATGCGCGCGGCGCCGCAGGACTGGAAGCCCCCGAGCGGCGGGCCGCCGAAGGCGTTGAGATGGAAGAACGTGTCCCCGGTCAGCACCTCGGGATGGCCTTGCAGCCAGCCGTGCAGCAATTCCAATTGCGCCTGGGTGGGCCGCAGCCGCTGGTAGCTTTCCGCGCCGCGACCCGAGGGCTTGAGGCGCGTCACGCGCAGCGTCGCCCCCGTGCGCTGGGCCAGGGCGAGCATGGCGTCCACCCCATCCGCCGCGCCGCGCGTGTATACAAAGTTGATCGTGCGCACGATGCCCGTGCCTTGCAGCCGCTCCAGCGCGTCCAGGGCGCGCCGCCAGGCCCCCGCTCCGCGCACGCCATCGCAGGCGGCCTCGGTGGCGCCGTCCAGGCTGATCTGCAGGTACACGCCGCCCAGGGCGTCCAGTTCCGCGATGCGCGCGGGCGTCAGGGTCGACCCGTTGGTGCTGATGCACAGGCAGCACAGGCCCTTGGACTGCGCATAGCGCAGCAAGTCCATGAAGCCCGGGTACAGGAACGGCTCCCCACCGCCGAAGTGAATCTGGAACACCCGCGCGGCGGCCAGTTGATCCACCACGGCCTGGGCCTCCGCCAGGGACAGATCCGTGTCCGTCGCCGCCTCCGGGCCACTCGCCGAGAGGCAGTGGGCGCAGCGCAGGTTGCAGCGATTGGTTACCTCCCAGGTCACCGTGATCGGCGCCGAAAGGCCGGTCACGCGCACGGCCTGAGCAATGGCGGGCTGCGCCCCTCTCCGGCCCTCCCCAGCGTGCGAGCCCATTGCGAAAATTCGGGTCGCCGATAGCGAGGTTTGTGGACCATTGCCGGGATTGAGGGATTGCAAGGGTGTAGGGGCGGATCGCGATCCGCCCCTACCGGAGCCCGGCGTGTGCGCAATGGTCTCACCTTGTGGGGTGGGAACTGAACGGCCGGCAGGCGGACTAATGACGGCTACATAAGGAATGTCCGTTCCTGTGTCCGCGAACCCGCACTGGGCTTGGTAATGTGGCACGGAGCCTGGGACATTGATTGTGCAGTTATCATTAGCTAGGCTGAGGGACAAGCGCGCCTCGCTGGTGCAGGGTGAGGAAGAAGCCGCGAAGGGCGGAGACGTCGGGTTCGGCCAATTGGAAGCGCTCAGCCACGGCG
>JBGPEV010000395.1:0-3965 GCA_041482995.1 bacterium
ACGGCAAAAGGCTTTCGGCAAGTATATCGCAGATTTCTACTGCCGCGATGCGAGGCTGTCATTGAGGTTGATGGGTCGGTTCATGACGGACAGCCTGAGGACGACGCCAACCGGCAGGCGTATCTGGAGAACCTAGGCCTGCGGGTTCTCAGGTTCAAAAATGAGGACGTTTTAAATCGCCTCGCATCAGTTGTACGCAGAATCACGGCCGCGCTGCCCAAGCGATGATCTCAGCGTTGCATTTCGCCTGGACTTCGCGCGGTGAAGTCCCCACTCGCTTGCGAGGGGGACAGGCCCCGCCAGGGGCCAGGGGGAGTCACGCGGTGCCGCAATCACGAATCCACCCTACTTAACCGATCTCCATGCGCTGTCTCCTCTGCACCGCCTACGGCCCGTTCGATTCGCTGCGGCTCACGGACCTCCCGGCGCCGCCCCTGACGCCGGATGGCGTGCGCATCGGCGTGAAGGCGGCGGGGGTGGGGTTCGCGGCGAGCCTGGTGGTGGCGGGCAAGCATCAGACGCGGCCCCCCGTGCCGTTCGTGCCGGGCACGGAAGTGGCGGGCGTGGTGCTGGAGTGCGGGCCGGACGTGACCCGCGTGCGCGTGGGGGAGCGCGTGGCGGCGTGCGCCGCGTGGGGCGGGTTCGCCGAGCAGGTGGTCGTGCCCGAGCGCACGGTGTTTCCCATCCCGGCGGCTCTGGGGTTCGCCGCGGCCACCAATTTCTGCACGGTGTACGGCACGGCCTATGGGGCGCTGAAGTGGCGCGGCCTGCTCGGGCCGGGCGAGGTGCTGCTGGTGCACGGCGCGGCGGGCGCCAGCGGCTTGCCGGCCATCGAAATCGGCAAGGCGCTGGGCGCCACCGTGATTGCCGTGGCGGGCGGCGCGGAGAAGCTGGGCGTGTGCCGCGAGCACGGCGCGGATCACACCATCGACCATCAGCGGGAGGACATCCGCGAGCGGGTGCTGGCGCTGACCGGCGGTGCGGACGTGGTGTTCGACCCGGTGAGCGGCGGCGCGTTCGACGCCAGCCTGCGCTGCGTGCGGCCCGAGGCGCGCATCCTCATCATCGGCTTCGCGGGCGGCACCGTACCGCAAATTCCGGCCAACATCCTGCTGGTGAAGAACGTCACCGTGGTGGGATTCTACTGGGGGCACTACCTGGGTTGGGGCAAGTCCCCGGTGGCGGCGGACAACTGGGAGCGCCTGCGCGCGGCCTACGGCGAGATGTTCCGCTGGTTCGGGGAGGGACGGCTCAAGCCCACCGTGAGCGCGCGCTTCCCTCTCAGCGAATTCCGCGCCGCCATGGCCATGGTGCTGGAGCGGCGGGCCATCGGCAAGGTGGTGCTGGAGGTCGAATAGCTTCATGCCGCGATAGACCTCTCTGCGATGCCCCACCGCGACAATGATGACCCATACTTCGGCGTCGTGAATTTCGTAGACGATGCGATAGTCGCCGGCGCGAATCCTCCACCGGTTGCGGTGGCCAGATAGCTTCACACAGCTAATGACGGCTACATAAGGAATGTCCGTTCCTGTGTCCGCGAACCCGCACTGGGCTTGGTAATGTGGCACGGAGCCTGGGACATTGATTGTGCAGTTATCATTAGCCGGTCGCGGATCGTCGGAGAGCAGCTCGATTCTGAACTTGATTGCGTCTCTTTCCTTTCGAGGCAGGCGTTCGACTTCGCGCTGAGCGTTCCTTGTGTACAGCAGCCGGTATTTCATCCTCCTTTTGCTCCCAGGCAATCTCCTCGTGGGGAATCAACTCGCCGCCTTCTTCGAGCGTCTCCTTGGCACGCATCAAATAAATTTTATCCTCCAACTTCTCGATGTACTCCTCCAGCAACTGGAATTCTTCCATGGGGATGATCGCGGCCAGGTCCTTTCCACGGCGATGCACGATGAAGTGCTCCTTGCCGTAGGCGACCTTGTTGATGACGGCGCCGAACTCCTCCCGGGCCTGGGTTGTCTTGATGCGATTCATGACGGACTCCTGCGGGCTTGGGCACATTGGGTAGCGGGGAAACTGGTGCCCTTAGCATAGCGCGACGCGTAATCTTGTCAAAGTTGCATATTTGACAAGTTTGCGCCGCTGGCGGTGCGGCGGCGTCAGCGTCTCCCGCGGCGCGGAGACCGCCCCGCGGGGCATAGGGCGCCAAGGGTGTGAGCCGGAAGGAACGCGCTAGAACTCGATCTGCACGCCGGCCACTTCCCGCAGCGCCGACGCCAGGTAGGCGTAAAGCTCGATGCCCTCGTCCTTGTCGTCCCGCCATTGTCCCGTGGCGCGGTCGTAGTTGAAATGAAACGCCCGGCCCTTGGAGGCGACCGCCAGCCACAACTGCCGCACGGGCGGCTGTCCGCTCAATATCCAGCGCGCCCCGTCGGCCAGTTGGAGCGTCAGCGTACCCTGGGAAAGATCGCTCTCCACCACGTCCGGGTCCACCGTGTCCATGGCGGACATGATCCGGTCATAGGCTAGCTGGATCAGCGCCCGGTATTCGGTCTCCGGCATGGTGCTCGATGCGCTCATGGCGATCCTGGTTGTCGAGGCTCGGCGATCCCCGGCGCGGGGCAGCGCCGGCGGCGCTGGGGCAGCACATCGGGATTGACCACCCGCTTGGGCGCGTCGTTCAGCCAGGCGACGATGTTCTCGAGCGTCTGCCGATAGAACGCCTCCAGCCCGCCTTCCGTCACGTACCCCAAGTGCGGGGTCAGCACCACGTTGTCCAACGTGCGCAGCGGATGGTGCGCGGGCAGCGGCTCCTCGCCGTAGACGTCCAGCCCCGCGCCGGCGATGGCCTTCTTCTTCAACGCGGCGACCAGCGCGGCTTCATGGACGATGGGACCGCGGGAGGAGTTGATCAACACGGCCGAGGGCTTCATCGCGCCCAATTCGGCGGCGCCCAGGATGCCTTGGGTACGTTCGCTCAGGCGGGTGTGAATGGAGAGCACGTCGGACTGGCGCAACAGCCCGTCCTTGCTGACCCGCTCCACGCCGCACTCCCGCGCCCGCTCCTCCGTGAGGTTCTCGCTCCAGGCGATCACGCACATCTTGAATGCGTGGGCGACCCGCGCCATCTGGGCGCCGATGTTGCCCAATCCCAGCAGGCCCAGGGTCTTGCCGCCCAGCCCCACCCCGACCGTGGATTGCCAGCGCCCCGTCCGCATCGCGTGATGCTCGAAGGGAATGTGCCGCAGCACCGCGAAGATCAGGCCCCAGGTCAATTCGGCGGTGGCCGTGCTCTCGCCCTGGGTGCCGCAGACGAGGATGCCAAGGTCGGTCGCCGCTTGCATGTCAATGGCGGCGTTGCGCATGCCCGCCGTCGGAATCAGCTTCAGGTTGGGCAGGCGCTCCAGCAGGGTGCGGGGAAATGCGGTCCGTTCGCGAAGCGCCATCACCACGTCGGCATCCTTCAGGCGGGCCGCCAGGGCCGCCTCGTCTGCCAGGTGATCGTTGTAGGCCTGCACGACGGTGCCCTGGGGCAGCGTGGACCAGGGCGCCAGTTTTATGGCAACGCCCTGATAGTCATCCAGCAATACAATTTTCATGGCCGATACCGGCGCGGAATAGAGTGGGCGGTCCGTCTGTGGTGTGGAGGGTAGCCCAGCACGCATCCTGCGCCAAGCGGCAAAGCGCCGGCAACGGGCAACAACGTCTGCGGAGAAATGGGCGGAACGAAAACCGGAGATGAACGGCGCCAGAATGGGCACGGCAGGTATTGAACCTGCGACCCCTACCATGTCAAGGTAGTGCTCTCCCACTGAGCTACGTGCCCAACACGCACCGTTGATCCTGTCCAAATTCGGACGGGGGGTCAAGGCGATCCTTGCCGTGGGTGATGTACGGATGTTTGTGTCAGGCGGGAATGAGGGTACTCCTTGGGTAGCCGTAGTGAACCCAAAACCAAAGGAGCACCCCCATGACAGCAAAGGCGATGATACGCAGTGTGAAGGAGGCGGTAAAGG
>JBGPEV010000396.1:0-3965 GCA_041482995.1 bacterium
CACGCTGACCGCGGAGGTCTACGAACACTGGCTCGAACCCGCGTGACTCGCCACCCCTCCAACTCCGTGACCCTCAGCGAGGATTCCCCATGAGCGATACCCACGACCACGGACATGCGCCCCACGCGGCCATCGAGGAGGCCGGGGTCGACCTGAATTTCCTGCTGCTGGAAATGGCGGTGCGGGAGTTGCTTGTGGAGAAGGGGGTGTTCAGCGCCCAGGACGTGACGCGGGAAATCGAGGACATGGATGCCCGCGTGCCCATGGCGGGCCAGCGGCTGGTGGCGCGCTTCTGGACGGACGCCGCGTTCCGCGCCGAGGCGTTGCGCGACGGCAAGGCCGCCGCGGAATCCATGGGCGTGGACCTGTCCGTCGCGCCGCAACTGGCGATCCTGGAGAACACGTCGCACCTGCACCACGTGGTGGTGTGCACGCTCTGCTCCTGCTACCCGCGCGCGGTGCTGGGCCTGCTGCCCGCCTGGTACAAGAGCGCGGACTACCGCTCCCGTGTCGTGCAGGAGCCGCGTGCCGTGCTGGCGGAGTTCGGCCTGAAGCTCCCCGCGTCCGTGGAAGTGCGGGTGGTGGATAGCACGGCGGAGATGCGCTACTTGGTCGTGCCCGTGCGCCCCGCCGGCACGGAAGGCCTGTCGGCGGAGCAACTGGCGGAGTTGGTCACGCGGGACAGCATGATCGGCGTGGCCTTGGCCAAGACGCCCTGAGGGTTGCCGCATGCACTGGATGCACATCCGCCAGGGGCGCGCGCACCGCTCCTTTTGCGCGCTGATCTGGATCGCCACGGGACTGTACCTGTTCCTCCGGCTGGGCGGGCCGGAAAGTCTGCTCAGTTGGCAGGCGCTGATCTACTTCGTCGTGGGCATGCTGGCGGCCTCCCTGGTGCTGGGCAGCTTCGGCGCCTGGGCGCACAAGGTGCTGGTGCAGGCCCTGCTGATCGCCTTGCGGCCGCCCGGGGATGCGTCCCTGGGGCTGATTCGCGTGGTGGGTCTGGCCGTCCTGGTGGCCGAAGCGGCGATCGTCTATCAGGCGGCGCTCTGGGCGTTTGGGCAGAATTGGGGGAGGTGACACATCGACCGCCGGGCCGCGTCCCGGCACCGCTTCACACGCAGCGGCCGGCCGTACGGCCGGGGGAGGGGGACATGACGCGAACGCATTGGGCGATTCTGGCCGCGGGTGCGGCGGGACTGCTGGCCGGCTGCGCGGACCTGGCGCTCCCCGCGGACATTGGGGCGCCATTCAACGTGAGCCTGATCGGCTACCTGCAACTCCGGGCCACCACGCGGGTGGAAGCCGAGCAGTGGTTCGGACCGCCCACGGCCCGGGTCACGCTCTCCAACGAGATTGGCGACACGACGGGGAATTTTCGCAACGCCTATTTGCATGCTTCCACGGACGCCTATGGGTCCGTGACGGAATTCCTGGAGGTCGAGTTCGACCCCGCTGGCCTCGTGGCCGGCATCCGCTTTCTGGAGTCCGACAACGAACCGCCGGACATGTGATGCAGAGCCTTCACGGATAGAAGATGGTGCTGCCCTTCTGGATGGCGTCCATCAGGGGCTGGGTTTTTTGTCCCTGGAAGAGCGCCAGATTCACCTTTTGCCCGATTTTCTGTGACAACTCCTGAGTCCAGCCGGCACCCTTGGCCTTCCAGAGCTCTTCCTGCTTGGGCCATTCCATGTCGTCCAGGATTTCCAGGGCGATGTAGACGGGCGTGTCCTTTCCCGCCGACCCGTTCTGATGGGCGCCGTAGAGATAGAGCTGCACAAGGATCCCCAACGCCTCTGCCCAGGGCGTAATGGCTGCTTTGAGCTTGTCGATGTTCATTTGGGCAAAGTTCGGGGTTCGGGCCGGCCTATCGCAAAAGCGGCCGACCCGGAGATCGGTGCAACAAAGGAACCATGGCGGCCCGGCATGTCAAGCCACGGACCCGCCAGCCTATAACGGTTTCGCATATTTGGAGATCAATTGCCCATGACTTGGATGCAGGCGCTGGTACTGGGGCTCGTCCAGGGACTGACGGAATTCATTCCGGTCAGCAGCACGGCCCATCTCCGCATCGTTCCAGCGCTCTTGGGATGGCCCGACCCCGGCGCGGCCTTCACGGCGGTGATCCAACTGGGAACGCTGGCGGCCTGTCTCATCTACTTCGCGGGGGACATCGCGCGCTTGACGTCCGCCGCCTTGCGCAGTCTCTGGCAGGCGGAGGCACGGCACACGGCGGATGCGCGCATGGCCTGGGCCATCGCCTTGGGCAATGCGCCCATCGTCGTCCTGGGCTTGTCGCTGAAGACCTTCATCGAAGGCGGCGCCCGCTCCTTGTGGCTGATCGCCGCCATGCTGATGGTGGTGGCCCTGCTGCTGGCGGTGGCCGACCGGATCGCCCGGCAGCGCCTGGGCGAAGGGGATTTGGGCACGGGCCGCGTGTTCACGATCGGCGTGTTTCAGGCCCTGGCGCTCATTCCCGGGGCGTCCCGTTCCGGCTCCACGATCCTGGGCGGGTTGCTGCTGGGTCTGCGCCGGGAGGACGCCACGCGCTTCTCCTTCCTGCTGGGCATACCGGCGATCTTCGGAGCGGGGCTGTTCGAGTTCGTCTCGCTGGTCCGCCACGGGCTGAGCGGCGGCTGGGTGCCCCTGGCGATTGCCACCGCCGCGGCGGGGGTCAGCGGGTATTGGTCCATCGGCTTCCTGTTGCGCTACCTGAAGACGCACCGCACGGACGTATTCGTCGTCTACCGCCTGCTGCTGGGCGCCCTGCTGTTCTGGTTGGCCGGGCGGGGCTGGGTGACCTGAGCGGGATGCAATGCGGGCGCGGCTGGGCTAAACTGGGCGCCATGATTCGAACGTGCTTTGTCTGCGGCAAGCCGCTGCCCATCGAGAAGCGGGCCACGGTCTATTGCAGCCTGCGCTGCCAGGAATTGGACGCGCGCCTGCGGCCCGTCGCGGCCCCCCGGCCCCCCAAGCCCCAGCCCGGCAATGCGCGCAGCCCCTGGCGCGGGCCGGGGCGCTGAGCGGGTTTCCTACGTTCCCGGATGAGATGAATTCCGTGCAACGGCGGGTCGCCCCAATCCTGGTCATCGCGCTGGCGGCGATCGTGCTGTTCCTGCCGCGCAATGTGCCGTTCGGCAATAAGTACCCGTTCGTCTTCGGGAATTCCCTGGCCCTGCGGGCTTCGATCGACCTGCAGCAGGTGCTGATCGAGGTGGTGCTGGTGGCCGTGGTCGGTGTGGGGCTGTATCTGATCCTCGGGCGGCGCCGCTAGCCCGGAACGCCCGCGGGCAGCCCCGGCTAGGCGCCGCGCACCAGCCAACCCACCAACGCGGCCGCCGCCGCACTGACGATCGCCGCGGTGACGCCGAGCGCGAGCACCCAGCGGCGCACGTCCCGGCGCAAGGCATCGTGGCGGGCACTGGTTTCGGCGCGGAGGGATGCGATCTGCGCGGCAAGCTCGGTGCGGATGAAGGATTCCAGCGCGCCCTGGTCCGCCTGCGCGGCGGTCACGAGTTTGTCGTGCAGCGCGTCCAACTGGGTTTTGTTGACCCCACGATCCGAGAACAGCCGCAGGATTTCCACCACGGCCAGCGTCAACGTCTCCGCGAGGATCATGGGATTGAGCATTGCCATGCTCGACAGGCTAGCCCGCGTTGGGGAGGAGCTTGATGACGGCAACTGCGATCGTGGCGATGCCCGCGGCCATCGTGAAGAACCAGAGGAGTTGCTGGCTCATCTCGCGCTGCAAGTCGGCACGCATGGCATTCATGCCGGAGCGCACCGATGCGATATCGGCCTTCGACTCGGAGCGCAAGGACGCGAACTCTGCCTTGATCTCGCTACGCAACAGCGCCATCTCCAGTTGAAGCTCTTCCCGGAAGAAGGTCTTCAAGTCCTGATTGTTGGCCTGAATGGCGTCTTCGAGGATTTCAGCGATACCCCGGGCCAAGGGCGTGGGGGCG
>JBGPEV010000397.1:0-3961 GCA_041482995.1 bacterium
CCGGGCAAATCCGGCACGGCCACGTTGTAGCCATGGTGGGCCAGCGCCCGGGACTGGCCCTGGAAGAAGCTGTGGGTGCAGCCCGCGCCATGGAGAAACACCATGGCGGGCCGTCCCGTCTGCCACGCCACGCCGCCGCCGTGATAGTAGACGCGCTTCCCGTCGATCTGCATTTCCGGCATGGCTAACCTTTCTTCCCACTGAAAAACCACAACAACTGCCATCCGCAGATTACGCAGATTACGCAGATTTTCTTTCGGGCTATTCGAGCTCAAGCGCTCTGGCCACCATGCTGGGTTTTTTTGGCAGTTCAATCTGCGTCATCTGCGAAATCTGCGGATTGTAGTTTCGCTGTCACCCTTTCTGGCTCCGGGCCAGCGCCTTGCCCAGGTCGTTGACCAGGTCCTGCGGGTCTTCCAGACCGATGGAGAGGCGCACCATGTCCTCGGTCACGCCGCCCGCCGCCATGGCTTCGGCGGACATCTGCTGGTGCGTGGTGCTGGCCGGGTGAATCACCAGGCTCTTGGCGTCGCCCACGTTGGCCAGGTGACTGAACAGGTCCAGGCTCTCGATGAAGCGCGCGCCCGCCGCGCGGCCGCCCTTGATGCCGAAGGTGAGCACGGCGCCCGCCCCGTTGGGCACGTAGCGCTGGGCCAGGGCATGGGAGGGATGGCTGGGCAACTCGGGGTAGCTCACCCACCCCACGGCCGGGTGCTCGGCAAGGAACTTGACCACGCGCCGCGTGTTCTCCACGTGGCGTTGCATGCGCAGGGGGAGCGTCTCCAGCCCCAGCAGCAGATAGAACGCGCTGGTGGGACTCATGCAGGCGCCAAAGTCGCGCAGGCCCTCGAGGCGCGCCTTCATGGTGAACGCGAGCGGGCCGAATTCCTCCACGAAGCGCACGCCGTGATAGCCCTCGTAGGGCTCGGTCAACACGGGGTAGCGGCCCGAGGCCTGCCAGTCGAAGCGCCCCGCATCCACCAGCACCCCCGCGATGGTGGTGCCGTGTCCGCCGATGAACTTGGTGGCGGAGTGCAGCACCAGGTCCACGCCGTGCTCAAAGGGACGACAGAGGTAGGGCGTGGCGAACGTGTTGTCGATGAGCAGGGGAATACCGGCCCCATGAGCGATCTCCGCCACCGCCGCGAGGTCGAGCACGTCAATGCGCGGGTTGCCGATGGTCTCGCCGAAGATGAGCCGGGTCTTCGGCGTGATGGCGCGCCGGAAACCCTCCAAGTCGGCGGCGTTCACGAACGTGGTCTGGATGCCGAAGCGCGGCAGCGTGTTGGCGAGGATGTTCTGGGAGCCCCCATAGAGCGACGCGCTGGAGACGATCTCTTCGCCGGCGCTCACCAGCGTGGCGATGGCGAGATGCAACGCCGCTTGGCCCGACGCCGTGGCGATGGCGCCGACGCCGCCCTCCAGCGCCGCCATGCGCTCCTCGAACACGGCCACCGTGGGATTGCTGATGCGGCTGTAGATGTGGCCCGGCTGCTCCAGGTTGAACAGCGCGGCCGCGTGCGCCGTGTCCTCGAACACGTACGAGGTCGTCTGGTAGATCGGCACCGCCCGCGCACCCGTGGCCGGGTCCGGGCGCTGGCCCGCGTGCAGCGCCAGCGTGTCGACTTGATAGAACAGGTCGTCGGCCATGGGTCAGCATCCCAGTGGGTAAAGGGCGGGCGGCAGCGTGGCGTGAGCCCTGCCGAAGGTCAGCATTCCTGGGTCGCGCAGGGACTGTCAAGGCAAGAGGGCCGCGGATCGATCCGGGCTCCCGGACTCCTTCCGGCGCCATGGGAATCGCTGCGGAGCGCTGGCGTGCGGCCCTCACGCTCCGGCGGCAACGCCCGCGACCCCGGGCAGCGGCGCAGCCGGCACGGCGACGGGTCCACGGCTCGGCCTTCCTAACTACTCCATTGACAACTGAATGCATAAATGTACAATACTCTTTGCGAAGACGAGGGGGATGAGCTTGTCCCGTCGACCCCAATTTGATCTGTCCGCGATCCGAGACCTTTGCGGAGATCCCGGGCGTACGTAGGGGCGGAACGCGATCCGCCCCCTACAGACACGAAATCCCTCGATCTCGGTCATAGTCCACATGTTTCGTCACGCGGGATTTTGAATTGCGCGCAAAGGTCACAATGGGCGGGCCGCTCCCGTGGACAGGCTGCCTAGATTCTGACAGCCGCACGATGCTGAAACCATTCGGAATCACGGGAAAACGCGGATCGTGGGAAAAAGGCGGAATCTCCAGGCCCAGCGACGAGGGGCAATGGGTTCAGCGTTGTGCGGACCTGGCAGGCGCCGCCTCAGCCACAGCCAGAAACGAGGCGCACGCGGGGGGCACGTGAAAATCCGGTCCGGCCATCCACCGGAAGACCAGCTCACGCAGCGGCAGGCGGGATTCCGGCCCCATCTGATCGGGTTGCAGCAACGCGATGCGCGCCAGACCGCCCGCGCCCTGGGCATGGTAGGCGGAAAGCCAGACGGGATAGCGGTCGTGGGGAAGCAGTGGCGCTGCGGTCTCGGCCCAGAGCACGCCGTCCGGCTGGGTCGGGCGACCGTCCAATTGGGGGACGATGCCGCCGGGGTGGAGCACCAGGGACGGCGACACCCGCCAGCCGCCGCGGTAGCGGGCATAGGGCTCCAGCAGCAGCGCCATCTGCCGGCCGGTGAGCCGGGCCAGCAGCACCGGGTCGTCATGAGTCATCCAGCGGTAGAGGTGGGCACGGGTGATCGTTTCCCCGCGCCGGCGCTTGCGCAGCGGCTCAAACCGCCAGAGCATGGGCAGCAGGGTCGCCGCCGGGGGCGCGCCCACCGTGGGGATTGCGCCGCCTCGCGCCGCGGCGGCCGTGGCCTCGTGGGAGAGCGCCCCCGCGCAGGCCATGAAGGCCGCCTTGCGGTTGTAGCCGCTCACGACAGCGCGGGTGGGTTCGGCCAGCCAACGGGCCGTCTCGTCCCAGGACCGCCCGGCGAGGGCCACGATGGCGGGGTCGGGCTCCGGCTCCGCGGGAATGGGCGCCTGGCGAAGCGCGGCGACGCGCCAGCCGCCGGCACGGTGCTCCCCGGTGCCGGCGGCACGGTGTTCCTGGGTGCCGCCGGCACGGTGTTCCTGGGTGCCGTCGGCACGGTGTTCCTGGGTGCCGTCGGCACGGTGCTCCAGAGTGACGTGCGCCACCACCAGACCGGGCCGGGCGTAGACGAGCGGCACGGCGTCCACGGAGGGGGGCGATCCGTCCCCATCGGGCCGGCGGGTTCCGCGGGTCACCAGCAGCGCCACGGGGAGCCGCCCGTCGGCGAGTTCGTGGACGCCCCGCCGGGGCGGCAACCCTTGCACCGCGGCGGCCGCCCGCTCCTCCTCCGCATCCCAGGCGCCATTGACCAGCCCCAGCACCAGTTCCACGGGCGGGTCCTGCCCCAGGGCCGCCACGGCCTGCCGGGCGCTCTCCACGGGGTCGGCCAGCGCGACCCCCAGGGCGCGCAGCCGCCCGGCGGCAGCGATGCCGGGCCGCGTCACGCCGATCAGTCCAATGCGCAGACCGTCGCGCGTCACCAGCGCATGGCTGCGCAGCGCGGCGCCGCCGGCGGAGAGGTCGGACGCCAGGCGAACGGGCCCGCCCGCGGTTGCCCAGGCCTCGGGGTGGCGCAGGGCCAAGACCAGGTCCTGCTGGCCGGGCAGCGCCGCGGCGACGCCCAGGGCATCCGCCATGCGCAGCAGCGCGAGGGTGGGATCGCCGGGCGACGGCGCGCCGGTCACCCATTCGCCGAGCGAGAGCACGAGCAGGTCGGGGTATTGCCGGCGCAACCTGTGAAGCGGGGCGGCGAGGTGCGCCAAGCCATGCTGCGCGCCGCCGGGATACAGCAGGCGCGTGCTGATCCAGCCGTTGGCATCGGCAATCAGCGCCAGGGTCAGTTCCCGGCGGGCGGTGGGCGGCGTTTCAGCGCGCGGCGTGCCCCAAGC
>JBGPEV010000398.1:0-3961 GCA_041482995.1 bacterium
GTCGGCATCGTGCCGCTCGCGGCGCTGATTGCGGCGACCTTGGGCACCATCCTGGGCGGGTTGGCCACGCCCACGGAGGCGGCCGCCGTGGGGGCAACCGGGGCCATGCTGCTGGCGTTGGCCTACCGGCGCTTCACGCTGGCCAACTTGAAGACAGCCCTGATCAAGACCATGAGCACCTCCAGCATGGTGCTGTTCCTGGCTGTCGCCTCCAACGTCTTCGGCGCCGTATTTGCCCGGCTGGGGACGGCCACCGTCATCACCAATTCCTTGCTGGCGCTGCCCTTGCCGCCGTTCGCCATGCTGATCGTGATCATGGCGATCGTCTTCGTGCTGGGCTGGCCCTTCGAGTGGCCGGCCATTATCCTGGTGTTCCTGCCCATCTTCTGGCCGGTGATCGAGGCGCTCAAATTCAACCCGCTCTGGGTCGGCGCATTGATCGCGGTGAACCTGCAGACGGCGTTCCTGTCGCCGCCCGTGGCCATGTCGGCCTACTACCTCAAGCAGGTGGTGCCGGATTGGCCGCTGTCCACCATCTACCGGGGCATGATGGACTTCATGGTGATCCAGGTGATCGTCCTGGTCCTGTGCCTGCTGTTCCCGGAAATTTCCCTCTGGTTCCCGGAATACCTGAACCGGTAGCGGCGGCGGTTCGGTGGCGGGCCGCGCCCGGCCCCGCACGGGGTCCCGCCCGGCCGCCCCCTTGCGCTCAGCGCGTGAACTCCAGCGCGCCCAGCAGCGGGGCGGCCTGCGCGTCCCGCTCCGTCAACGGCGCCACGCCGAAGCGCAGTTCGATGAACGCCAGGATCGAGGTGGTGTCGTAGACCGTGTGGTCGACAAAGCTCCGCTTGGCGAAGGGGGAGACGATGAGGGCGGGAATGCGGGTGCCCGGTCCCCAGCGGTCGCCCCGCGGCGGGGCCACATGGTCCCAATATCCGCCATTCTCGTCGTAGGTGAGGATCACCACGGTCGACGGCCATTGCGGACTGGCCTCGATCTTCCCGAGCAGGTCCGCCACCTTGCGGTCGCCCGTCACCAGGTCCGTGTAGCTCGGGTGCTGGTTGTCCGGGCCGTTGGGCTTGTAGAAGGAAACCGCCGGCAGCGTGCCGGCGGCGATGGCCGCCTCGAACTCGTTGCCATCCTTCAGGTGCTGGGCCCGGCCGGGGGTGCCCTTGCCATAGCGCGCGTAGTAGCCCAAGGGCTGGTGATGGTATTGGAACCGGGGGTCGGGATGGCCGGCCGCGGCGTCGTCCCACCCCCCGGAATACCAGGCCCAACTGATGCCCTTCTCGCTCAGGCGCTCCCCAATGGTCGTCCCGGTCAGGCCCGGCAGGCGCTGCGCGGGGTCGGTCGCGCTCTTGTGATAGGGGGGGTCCAGCGGCTGCACGGTATTGATGGCATAGCCGTCCGGGGTGAAGTTGCCGTCCTTGACGAGCCTTCCGGAGCCGTCGACCTGGGCACGCTGGCTTGCCGGAGCGCCCTCGTAGAGCGGCGTGCAGGCGCAAATCAGCCATTGGTGATTCAGGAATGACCCGCCGAAGGCCGCCTGGAAGAAGCGGTCCGCCAGCGTGTATTTCTCGGCGTACTTCCAGAGCTCGAGCGCGCGGGTATCGTGATAGCCCATGGCCGTCGCGCCCGCATCGGAGACGGCCGCGAAGCGGTCGTTCTTGCCGCCGTTGATCTGCTCGATGTTCTGATAGTAGCGGTGCACGATGCTGCCCACGTTCTTGCTCTGGGGCACGTAGGGGTCCAGCAGAAAGGGACGGTTGGGCAGATCGCGCGGGAAGCGGGCGTCCGGCGCGGGCGGCTTGAAATGCGTGTCCAGCGCGGGAGGCAGCGTCGCATAGGGGCTGCCGTCCCGGTTGGTCTGCGTCGCCGCGCTTCCGGCGTTGGCCAAGCCGTCGGCTCCGGGAAACTGACCATACAGGTTGTCGAAGCTGTGGTTTTCCATATAGATCACCACCACGTGCTGCACGCGATCCAGGCCCGCCGGCCGCCCGGCTTCCGGTTGCAGGGTGCCGCTGGTGCATGCCGTCATAGCCCATGCGACGGTTCCCACCACGGCCCAAAAAAGCATCGGTATGCGGTTCATAGTCCCCTTTCATGCGCTCCAGTGTGACCCCTTCGGGTGGCAGCAGGACGAATTTCCGTTCGCCGGCGGTCAAGCGCCAATTATACACAACGATAAAAAATGATTCGCCACAGATGGACGCAGATAAACACAGATTGATTCTGACGAAGCACCCATGTTCTGGAGACCGATCGCGAGCAAGCAGCATTGGACTGCTCTCCAAGGGGCTCCTGGAGCAGGGTGGCCAATCACGGGCGCGCGATGCTCCGCTCGTATCACCACATTGCGCCATCGCCATCCGCTTTTCTGATCCGTGTTCATCTGTGGCTATCTGTGGCTGCAGTGATGTCGTTGTCTATGGAACTTTGCCAAGGTCCGCCTTGACATCCGTTCGCTTGCATATACATTGTTTTTCATGGTCGCGACCACCTCTCCGTTCAGCGAATCCGCCCGCTCCTGCGTCTTGTACAACCTGCATCGCGCGGTGCGGGCCGCCGCGCAGGTGTACGACGCGGGATTCCGCGGCCTGGGACTGCGCTCGACCCAGGTGTTCCTGCTCAATGCCATCGACTACCGGCAGCCAGTCACGCTGGGTCAATTGGCCGACGCCACCGTGCTGGACCGCACCACGTTGTCCCGCAACTTGAAGCCACTGCGCAATGCCGGGCTGATCCAGGTGAAGCCGGGCAAGGACCGGCGGGTGCGGGAAATCTCGCTCACGGCGGAGGGCCGGCGCCGGCTTCAACTCGCCTTTCCACTTTGGCAGCAGTCCCAGGGCGTGATGGCCGACCGGCTCGGCTCCCCCGCGGTTGCCGATCTGCTCACCCATCTAAAAGGCATCGTCAAGATCGCGCGCGCCCTCTAGCGGGCCCCGCTTCTGCCGCGCTGGACATCGCCGCGCAGATATGTGCATATACATCTACTAATCGAAGGGAGCGACCGTCATGACCGAACCGATGCGCACCGGCACGCCGCTGGAGCGGTTGCAACTGACCGTCCGGGGAAGCGTACCCCCCGCGCCCATCGCCAAATTGCTGGGCCTGCGGATCACGGAGGTGGAGGCGGGGCGCGTGGCGATCGAAATGGATGCGGGACCCCAGCACCACAACCCGATGGGAACGGTGCATGGCGGCGTGCTCTGCGACCTGGCCGACGCCGCCATGGGCATGACCTACGCCTCCACCCTGGCGGCGGGGGAAACGTTCACCACGCTGGAGCTGAAGATCAACTTCCTCAAGCCCGTCTGGAAAGCGCATCTGCGGGCCGAGGCGCGCATGATCCGCCCGGGCCGCACCGTGGGTCTGGTGGAATGCCGGGTCACGGACGAGAAGAACACGCTGGTCGCCCATGCCACCAGCACCTGCATGACACTGCGGGGCGACGCCGCCAGTGGCCGATAAGGCGGCGGCTGGCGGAGAGATTTAGAGCGCCTAATGCTCTGTTGAAATCCTCCTTGACTCGGCGAGGATCGCCAGGGGAGAACCCACTCCGGTCGGAACACCCCTGCGGGGCCACCTCTCGCTGCAAGCAGGAAGAGGACTCCGGGGTTAGGGATTGTGTTCCTTTCCCTGCTTGCAGGGAAAGGTGGAACGCCGAAGGCGTGACGGAAAGGGTTCTCAACGGAGGATTCGACCCGCTTAGCCCGGCTTGCGCACAAGCGGGGCGCGGCGCAACAGCATGGCAGCCAGCACCGCGATCGCCGCGCCCACCAGCCCGTGTTTGATGGCGTGACCGCCAACGCCCAGCGCGGCGAAGACGGCCCGGTCGCTCTGCTCAAAAGCCAGTGCCACCGCGTAGAGCGTCAGCGCCAGAACATAGTCGCTCGTCCCGGAATAACGCGGCGGATAGAGTCCCCACAGCAGGGTCAGGCCGCCCAGGCAGGCCGCCTGA
>JBGPEV010000399.1:0-3957 GCA_041482995.1 bacterium
CGACCTGGGTCGTGTGATCTCCCTTCCGCCCCTGAACGAGCCCTCGCTCCTCGATAGTATCCTTATGGCGAAAGCTGAGGTATTTCTTGACAATCGGCAACGCTTTCGCTATTGACATTTGTGACTCAATCTGTTGCAATATCCTTCAGGCGTGGAGGCGGTCGCGCTTTTCCAGGCGCAGAGGCTTCCAATTCGCCAGGTCCCACGATGTTCCCAAACCGTGCGAGTAGTTGATTGATCAATAAGGGTTATATAGAAAATTACAAACCGCCGGCAACCGGCCGGAAGCGCCGCATGAAAACGCGGAGCAACAATTCAAACCCAATCTCCCTGCCAAAGCGAATCACAGACAGATTTGTCAATATTCTGATGCCATGGAGGAATTGGAAAAATTACGAACCGTTCGCGGCGGGGCGCCCGCCTGCCGGTGGGCCGGGTGTCAGGGAGCGGGACGCCAAGCGGCGGCTGGGGGGAGGTAGGTGCAAAACGCCAGGCAACCGCCGGCCGCGCCCGGAACACCCCCGCCGAGCCCCACGGGTTGGGGCGAGGCGGCCGCCCTATTCCACCACCGCCGGCAGGCCCGCCAGCCCTTCGATCAGCCAGTCGGGCCGCAGCGCCTCCAATGCCGCGCGGGAGTGCACGCCACCGGTCACCGCCACGACTGGGACGCCCGCCGCCCGGGCCGCCAGCACGTCGTTCACGCCGTCACCGATCATCACGGCCTGACTGGGCGGGACGCCGCAGACCTGGAGCACGTGGAGCAGGGGGTCGGGATGGGGCTTCCTGCGCGGCAGGGTGTCGCCGCCCACCACGAGGCGGAAGTAGGGCCGCACGCCGAGGCCGGTGAGGATGCGCTCGGAGCTGCGCTCCAGTTTGTTGGTGACCACGGCCAGCGTCCGCGGCGCGTAGCGGGTCAGGACGTCCTGTGCCCCGGGCATCAGGTGCGTCGTATCGAGCAGATGCGCCTCGTAGTCGTCCAGCAAAGCGGCGAGTGCCTCGCCGTGCCGCTCCGGGGCCACGGGCACGAGGTCGCGCACCAGCGCGTCGGAGCCGTCTCCCACGCGGGCCGTGACGGCGGCCTTGGTCAGCGGGGGCAGGCCGAAGCGCTCCCGGGTGCGGTTCACGCAGGCGGCAATGTCGTCCAGCGAATCCACCAGTGTCCCATCCAGGTCGAAGATCAGCAGGCTGGGGCGCATTGGCAGGCTACGGAAAAACTGCGAATCCGCAGATTGCGCAGATTGCACAGATTGGTTTTCGATCTCAATGGCCGAGCGCCGATTTCTTTGCACTTTGCCGAGACAGAGCGGACGGCATGTCCATCTTCCGCTGGGACTCGCCTGGGGCGCGAATTTGCTTGAAATCTCATCTCGTCAAGCCATGGGTGTGGCCTCCGTGCAGACGGCCCGGGAGGTCTGAAAGAAAATTCGCGCGATCTGCGGATTCGTCGTTGTTATACACAACGACAAAAATGATTAGCCACAGATGAACACAGATAAACACAGATTGATTCTGACGAAGCACCCATGTTCTGAAGACTGATCGCAAGCAAGAAGCATTGGACTGCTCTCCAATGGGCTTCTGGAACAGGTTAGCCCATCACGGGCGCGCAATGCTCCGCCCGAATCACGGCATTGCGCCATCGCCATCCGCTTTTCTTATCTGTGTTCATCTGTGGCTATCTGTGGCTGCAATTATGTCGTTCTGGATTGCCCTCCAAATTGGGGTCCTTCCGGAGTTAGCTGCCGCCCGCGCGGCGGTGACCCCGGCGCCGCGCCAGCCGCCGGAACAGGCGCACCCAGTGCAGCGCCTGCTCTTCCCGCTGCAGCAGCGTCAGCGCCGCGTAGAGCAGGGCCGCGCCGGCCAGCAGGGGCAGGAACACCAGCCAATTGGCGGCATGGGTGGGGCCCAGCGCCCAGTCTCCGAAGCTCGAGGACGCGTAGACCGCCAGGCCCATCAGGGCGCAGGCGATCCCTTGTTGCCCCAGCGCGCGCCAGGGGAACCAGGCGCCCAACTCCCGCGCCTGCCCGCGCAGGGCCGCGCCGAGGGCGAGGGCCTGGAACCACGTGCCCAGGGCGAGCCCGAGCGCGAGCCCCGCCACCTGCATCGGGCCGCTCAGCCACCAGCCCAGCGCGCCGGTGACCCCCACCGCGGCGGCGGAGATCAGCACCGGCGTGCGGGAGTTCCCGGTGGCGTAGAAGATCGGCACCATCACCCGCACCAGGGCGACGGCGGGCATGCCCACGGCCATCCATTGCAGCGTGCGGGCGGTGGAGGCCACGTCCGCCGCGGTGAAGGCGCCGTGCCGGTAGAGCATGGCCACGACCGGCTCCCCCGCCGCGAACAGGCCCACGGCGGCGGGCAGCGTGGTGAACAGCACGGCGGAGAACGTGAAGTGCACGGTCTTGCCCATGGCCGCCCAATCCTTGCGCGCATGGTGCTCGGCCAACGTGGGCAGCCCGGCCGTCGTGAATGCGAAGGTGAACAGGCCCATCACCAACTCGCTCAGCCGCGTCGCGTTGTTGTAGTGGAACACCTGGCCCGTGGGCAGGTAGCTGGCGATGATGCCCAGCACGATGATGTTGATCTGGTAGACCGCCACTCCAAACACGGCGGGGCCCATCAGGCCGAAAAACCGGCGCATGGTGGCGTCCCACCAGCGGAAGCGGGGCAGCAGGAGCACGCCCTGCTCCAGCAGGTTGGGCACCTGCAGCAGCACCTGGGCCACGCCGCCCGCCAGGATGCCGATGGCGATGGCGAACGCCGGCTCCGCGAAGAACCCGGTCAGCCCGAACACCGCGCCGATGATCCCCAGGTTGAGCAGGATCGGAGAAGCGGCGGGGGCGGCAAAGCGCTTCTCGGCGTTGAGGATGCCCATCGCCCAGGCCACCAGGGAGACCAGCACCAGGTAGGGGAACATCCAGCGGGTGAAGCGGGCGGTCAGCTCGAACTTGGCGGGGTCGGACGTGAATCCCGGCGAGGAGATCCACGTGAGGGCTTCGCTGAACAGCATGCCCCCCAGGCAGAGGATGCCGGTGCTCACCAGCACCAGGCCCAGCACCTGCCGCGCGAAGCCCAGCGCCGCCTCCCGCCCCTCCCGCTCGCGCAGTTCCACGTAGACCGGGATGAAGGCGATGGTCATCGAGCCCTCCGCCGTCAGCCGGCGCAGGGCATTGGGAATGCGAAAGGCCTGCACCCAGGCGTCGGTCGCGCCGCTGGCGCCGAAGCGGTGGGAGATCGCCAGGTCCCGCACCATCCCCAGGATGCGGGACAGCAGCGTGAAGAACGTGACGATGCCCGCGTAGCGGTAGAGGGACTCGCCCTCGTTGGGGAGTGCCCTTGGCGAATGTTCAGGACTGCTATCGGTCATGACGTCGGCGGATGGATTCCAGGATTTCCGATGGGCGGATGCCGGACTCATCGGCCAGCGCTTGGCTGACATAGCGGTTGATATCCGGACGCCAAGTGAATAACACGCCCGGACCGTCTGCAATGGCGAATGCATCGTCAGGTGTAATAAGTAGTTGAATCTTTGCCAGGCGCGTGGGCCGACGCATGCCGTAAATGGTGCCGAGTAGGTCGATCTCAATTTCGCCAGCGCCGACGGAAATGTCTCTGTCCATACTTGGGCGGATGAAATGATGGAAGTGGTCAACCCCTTCTGGGCCGACAAACAGCCCGGCGGCGTTCATGGATTTTCCGTCGCCGTAGCCCCAGAACCAAAAGACATCCTCACGGTCGGAGGACTTCAGTGAGGCGTACAAGTTCTCTACGACCCGCCCCTGTCGCCCCGTGCAAAAGAGCACACATCGAACGACGATCTTTGGACCGTCAGCGGTGTTGCTTGTCAAAGCTACGAGAGTTGGCCTCGTCATTTTGACACTGCCGCGATGAAGGAGATTGAGCCAAAGGGCTGCGGCAGAGATCAGAAGTGACACCGACGCAATTGCAAGGCCAGCG
>JBGPEV010000400.1:0-3944 GCA_041482995.1 bacterium
ATTCCTTCTCCACCTCGGCGCGGAAGAGCTTGGCCACGCTGCCGTCGCCCGTCGGGCGGAAGTTGTTGTGGGGCACGGCGTGGAACTTCTCGATCGGCTCGTAGTTGTTCCAGGTGCCGCCCATGCCGCCCTTGTCCACCTCGCGGAACTTGACGGAGCCCTTGCCGCCGGAAATCTCCCGGTTGATGTCCCGGATTTCCGGGGTGAGCTTGCCGAACTTGTCCTTGGCGTCGGCCACGATGGCCAGCAGGTTCTTGCTGCCCATCACGCTGCCCATGCCGCCGCGGCCGGCGAAGCGGCACTTGTCGTCCTTGCTCTTGGTCTCGTTGTCCGTGCTGAGCGCCACGGCGGCCATGAAGTTGTTCTGCCAGTGCTCGCCCGCGGGGCCGATCGCGGCGACGTGGGCGTCCTTGCCGTGCTTGGCGCTCAGGGCGATGATCTTCCGGTGCGTATCCAGCCCCAGCAATTCTTGCGCCGGACGGATCTCCACCTTGGGGCCGGCGGAGAGATACAGGTAGACCGGCTGGGCGGAGCGGCCCGTGACGATCAGCTCGTCCAGCCCCGTCCATTTGAACTTGCTGCCGAAGTTCCCGCTGCCCGCGCTCCACATCACGGCCGGCAGGCCCTTGTTGGAGACCTTGAGCGGGCTGTAGGCCGAGAAGTAGGTGCGCAGGCCCGTCATGATGTCCGTGCCGGTCAGCACGCCGATGTTCACCACCAAGGGGTTGACCGCCGCATAGGCGTCCTTCACCTCGTAGTCCGCCAGGAACTGGAAGCTGCGCCCGATGCCGCCCAGCACCTCCTCCAGGTTGCGGCACGGCACCTCTTCCAGCTTGATCTCGCCCGTCGTGAGATTCACGGTGCAGCGCTGATACAATACGGAAGCGGGCACCGGGTTGGGGGTGGCGGAAACGTTGCGCATGGGAGCAGTCCTCGAAACAGGTCAACGGGGGCCTCGCGCTCCCCGGAGGATGTGGGCGTCTGTACCGGCAAGGAAATCCCATCCCCGGGGAAAAGGCAATTGGCGCCAATCGCGGGCCACGGCTGGCCCCGGCCCGTGCGCGGCGGTCCCCGCTCCTTGCCTGGGCCAACACCAGAGCTCCCTAATACGCCTAACCGCGCCTGGGCTGGCAATGGAGAAGGATTCTTGCTATGCAAGGCGCCGGGGGTAACTACCGTCCGTTGCAAACGTTCTTGCCGCATCACCGTTACCATCTTGGCAAAGCCTCGCTCATCCGATGCAGGGGCCCCCACGCGGAAAGTGAGAGGTTTCTTGCCGAATACAAGGGGGAAACAATTATGAACCGCTGGTTGACAGGACTGATCGTGGGAACGCTGGCGCTCGCGCTGGCGGGTCCCGCATGGGCGCAGAAGGTTCCGGCCTCGGCGAGCGAAGTGGCCCGCCCCGGGGGCAAGCTGCCCGGCAATCCCAATGTGGTGCTGATCAAATTCGCTGACGGGTTCAACGACCCGATCAACGTGGTTTCCGCTCATGACGGAACGGGACGCATCTTCGTCGTCGAGCGGGTGGGCCGCATCAAGATCGTCAACAAGGATGGCTCGGTGAATCCCAAGCCGTTCCTGGATATGACGCACCACACGGTGCTGGGCTCCGAAGTGCAGACGGGCTTCGTGGAACAGGGTCTGTGGTCGGTGGCCTTCGATCCCAAGTTCAAGCAGAACGGTTATTTCTACGTTCACTACTCCTCGCTGCCGTTCAACGGGGCGGCCATCGTCTTGCGCATGCAGGTGGACTCCAGCAGCCCCAACGAGGTGAGCGTCGAACGGGCCAACAAGACCTCCAAGGTCATCATGATGGTTCCCTATCCGTATTATAACCACTACGGCGGGGACATTAAGTTCGGCCCGGACGGCTACTTGTACATCGGCCGCGGAGACGGCGGTTGGGAGGGCGACGTGCTGGACGCCGGCCAGAACCTCGGCACCTACCTGGCCAAGATGCTGCGCATTGACGTGAACGTGTCCGACGACGAGCTGAACGCCTACAGCATCCCCAAGTCCAACCCCTTTGCCCGGGCCGTCCAGGACCGCCCGATGGTGTTGTTCGGGGTGACCGAGGAAGGTTTCCACAAGATCCATTTGGGCGCCAAGCCGGAAATCTGGGCGTACGGCCTGCGGAATCCCTACAAGTTCCACTTCGACGGCAAGACGGGGGACATGTGGATTTCCGACGTGGGCCAGAACCATCTGGAGGAAATCGACTTCCAGCCGGCTGACAGCAAGGGCGGCGAGAACTACGGCTGGAGCCGCAACATGGGCACCAATTGCCACCCCATGAAGGGGGCCAATGACAAGTGCCCGCAGGTGGGCGTGTTGCCGGCGGCCCAGTATCCCCACGAGGAGCCCTATCCGGGCGCCGCCAAGCTGACCGAGGGCTTTGGTTGCGCGGCGATGGGCTTCGGCGTGGCCCGCTACGGCGGCCTGAATGGCGCCTATCTGGTCGGCGACTGGTGCTCCGGCCGGGTCTGGGCGGTCGGCTGGGACGGCTCGAAGTGGCAGATGCAGCAGTTGTTTCAGGCCAATCTGCAGTTCACCGGGGGCAATCCGGACGAGGACGGCACCCTGATGGCGGTGAACTGCTACTGCTTCTACACCGACGACAAGGGTGCGTTGGCCAACCCCAAGGGCGCGTTGTGGAAGTTCGTGGCGGGCGACAAAGTGCCCGCCGGCGCGGAAAAGGCGCAGGTGCGATAGTCGCAGGCGCCCCAACGCAATTGCAATGCCGCCGGACCGGCGCGGGGCAATCCCGCCCGCCGGACCGGCGGTTATTCCACTCATTCCATCTGCCCCCTCCACATGTCCCTGATCAACTTTCGAAACGCCAGCGCATTGGCGCTGGCATGGTTCGCGGCGGCAGGCACGCCACCCCTGCTGGGAGCCCCGATTGCTTTTCGCAGCGCCGTCAACAATGCGCCGCTGGTGCTCGATTTGCGGCAGGGCGACACGCTCACGGACGCGATGAAGCAATTCTACGCCACGGGCGAAAACCCGTACCGTGGCCAGCCCGAGGCCGTGGCCCGGGGCAAGGAACTGTTCAACGAGTTCTGCCAGGTGTGCCACATGCCCGACGGCTCGGGCCGGATCGGGCCCAGCCTGATCGACAAGAAGTACATCAACCCCCGCGCCAACACCGAAGCCGGCAGGTTTGAAATCCTGATGGGGGGTGCCTTTGGCGCCATGCGCTCCTTTTACGACCGGATGAGCCAGGACGAGATGCTCAAGGTCTTGGCGTACGTCTATGCGCTGGGGCTGCAACCCAAGACCGCCTCCGGCACTTGAGCCCAGCCCGTGCCGCCCTGGCGCACGTTCCGCCGGCCTGTCCCCCTGGCCATCCCCGGCCTCGCTCCGCCGCTCTCTCTGCACGTCCATCCCGGCGACGATCCCCTCTCCCGGACGCTGGTGGAGCGGGGCATCTGGGAGCCCTGCGAGACGTCCGTCTTCATGGGTTCGATCCAGCCGGGCGACACGGTCGTGGATGTGGGCGCCAACATCGGCTACTACACCGCGCTGGCAGCGCGGCTGGCGGGCCCCGGCGGCGCCGTCCACGCCTTCGAGCCCGACCCGGACAACCTGGCGCTGCTGCGGAAGAACGTGGCGCTCAATTGCCCAGGCAACAGGGGGCTGACCACGGTCACAGTGCACCCGGTCGCCGTGTCCGACCGCGTGGGCGAGTCCCACTTGCATCTGGATGCGCACAATCGGGGCGACCACCGCCTCTATGCCAGCGCCGGGGAATCGCGCCGGGCGCTGACCGTGCCGACCGTCACCCTGTATCGCCTGCTCGCGGACGGGCCGCCCGTGAGCCTGATCAAGATCGACGCCCAGGGCAGCGAGGCGCGCATCTTTCCGGGTATGCGCCATCTGCTTGCCGCGCGCGGCCCGCGGTTGCGGGTCATCACGGAGGTCTGGCCTTATGGCCTGGG
>JBGPEV010000401.1:0-3943 GCA_041482995.1 bacterium
GGACGAACCGACGACGGCGCTCGACGTGACCGTGCAGGCGCAGGTGCTGGAGCTCCTGCGCCGCCTCACCAGCGAGCACCACACGGCGATGATCCTGATCACCCACGACATGGGCGTGATCGCCGGTATGACATCGCGGGTCAGCGTGATGTACGCGGGGTTCGTGGTGGAGAGCGGCGCGACAACCGACTTGTTTGAGCTCCCCAAGCACCCGTACACCGTCGGGCTGCTCCACTCGATGCCCCGACTCGATGCGCCAATCGATCGGCCACTGGTACCCATCGAGGGGCTCCCGCCCGACCTGCGGCAAGCTCCTGTCGGATGCCCATTCGCACCGCGATGCCGATGGCGGCTGCCAGTGTGCTGGACTGACAACCCGCCGCTCGTATCGATTGGAACTCCGCCCCAAGCCGGACACCCTCACCTATCCGCTTGCTGGAACCCGCCTACTGAAAAGGAGGCGGCGAGTGGGAAGCCGGAGCGGCCGGGGTTCGTTGCCGCGCCGATGCCCAATTGCGCCAGCAGCTCCGCGCCGCGCCGCCGCGCCTCCCCGCTGCTCAGCCCCTGGTGCAGCGTCAACGGCTCGGCCAACTGGTTGCCGATGCTGAACACAGGATTGAGCGCGTTGATCGGCTCCTGGAAGATCATCGAGATGCGGTTGCCGCGGATGCGCCGCAGGGAAGGCTCGTCCAGCGTCAGCAGGTCCTGCCCCTCAAAGCGGATCGCGCCGCCCGGGTGGTAGCCCGGCCGCCGGATCAGGCGCAGCAGCGAGAGCGCCGTCACGCTCTTGCCGCACGCGCTCTCCCCCACCAGCGCCAGGGCCTGGCCCTCCTCGATGGCGAAGGACACCCCATCCACCGCGCGGGCGGTCTGTCCGCCGTTGAGTCCCTCCACGGCAAAATAGGTGCGCAGGTTGTCCACTTCCAGCAGGGGCATGGCGGTTCTCCAGCGCGATGCGATATATCCATGGTCACCGTAGCGCGGACTACATCGGCAGAGAAGCCGATTGGGTAGGTTCCTCAAAACGACGGCCCGTTCGGCCGCGGCGCGGTTGCCTTGCCGAAAGTCGGCCCGCGGCCGGCCGGACGCGTCCCGCGGCCGGACGCATCGAGACGGAGGGAAGAGACGCCCATGGTGACCCATCCCCGGGAAATTCAGTGGAGCGACCCGGTGCTCCCGGCCCTGATCGAGCCGGAGGTCGAGGCGCGGATCAAGCGCCAGTTCGGCATGGTGCCCGATTTGGTGCGCCGGATCGCCTCCTGTCCGTGGCTGCTCCGCACGTCGCTCTACTGGGCGCAGTACCGGTACACCCACCTGACGCATCGCCAACAGGACATCGGATCGCTCGTCGCCTCCCAGGAGAACGCCTGCCGCTACTGCTACGGGTCGGCGCGGGCGGCCATGCGGCTGCTCGGCTATGGCGAGCGCCTGATCACCCGCATCGAACGCGACTCGCAGTTGGCGGAGCTGGACGAGAAGGAGCGCGCGTTCATCCGCTTCTGCCGCAACCTGGCGCGCTCCAAGCCGCGGCCGGGCCGGGCCATGCGCGAGGAATTGCTGGCGCTCGGATTCACGCCGCTGGCGATTGCGGAGATGGCCTTCTTGATCGTCAACACCTGCCACTCCAACCGGCTCTGCACCCTGCTCGCCTGCAAGCCCGAAGCGGCGGTCGAGGCAATGGCCGAGAAATGGTTCGTTTGGGTGCTGCGTCCGCTGATCCGGTACATGATGCGCAAAGGCCCGCGCCAGGTGGCGCTCCCGGCGCAACCGGAAGGCGGGCCGCTGTCCGCCGTGGCGGATACGCTGCGCGGGCTTCCGGCGCGGGACGTGGTGCAGATCTCGCTCACCGAGGCGTTCCGCTCCGAAGTGATCGCCCCCAGCACCAAGGCGCTGATGTTCGCCGTGATCGCCCGCACGCTGGATTGTCCGTACTGCGAGATGGAGATGCTCGGCATGCTCGAACGGCAGGGATTCCCGCGGACGGAACTGGAGGCCAGCCTCGCATCCTTCTCCGCCACGCGCGAGGATCCCCAGGCCGAGGCCTTGCTGTCGTTTGCCCGCAATACCGTGCACTATCAGCCCCAGGAGATTCAGCGTCACACCCGGGAGTTGCTTGCGCTGGTGGGGCCCGAGAAAACGCTGGAGGCGGTGGGTGTCGCCGCGCTCGCCAATGCGACGGTGCGCCTGGCCGTGCTGCTGACGTGACACCGCTCCGCCTGGGGCTGGGGGCCGGCGCGTTGTCGGCTTGGGGAGCTTTCGCCAGAATCGCCCAAAATGTGGCGCGTATGAATTCCGTCGCGCACGGAATGTTTGGCCTATCGCCGGTCTGACAGCGGGGAGAGCGCGGCCGGGGCGGCGTCCGGCCATCATGCAGCGGTACCGGTCCGGGAGCAAAACCGCATGTTGGCCACTCATCCAAAAGACATCCAGTGGTCGGACCCGATCTTGCCGGTGGTATCCGACCCGCCCTGGGAGGCCGAGGTCAAACGCAGGATGAAGGCCCTGCCGGACTTCATGCGCCGAGTCGCTCCCAGCCCCTGGCTGCGGCAGGCGTGCTTGGATTGGAGTCTCTACCAGCTCACCCACCTCCCGCAGCGCCTGGCCGAAATCGGTTTCCTGGTCACCTCCCAGGAAAACTCCTGCCGCTATTGCTATGGCGCCGCACGGGCCCAACTGCGAATCCTGGGGTACAGCGAGACCTTGATCACCGGGATCGAGCGCCAGGCCCAACTGGCGGAATTGGATGACAAGGAGCGGGCGTTCATCCGCTTCTGCCGCAACCTGGCGCGCTCCAAGCCGCGGCCCGGCCGCGCCGCGCGGGAGGAACTCGTCACGATGGGATACTCGCCGCTGGCAGTGACCGAAATCGCGTTCCTCATCGCCAACTTCTGCTTCGGCAATCGCATCACCACGCTGCTGGCCTGCCCGCCGGAATTGGGGCTGGAGAGAATATCGACGAACTGGCTGGTGCGGCCACTGTGGCCGCTCATCCGCCGCCAAATGCGTTGGCACCCGCCGCCGCCGCCGGACCCCGGCCTGCCCGAAGGTGACGGCGTCTCGGCCGTGGCGGCAACGCTGCGCGGACTGCCCGCCGCCAGCATCGTCCAGCGGTCCCTGACGGCGGCATTCCTGTCCGACGTTATTCCGCGTATCACCAAGGCGCTGATGTTTGCCGTGATCGCCCGCGCCCTGGAATGCCAATTCTGCGAACGGGAGATGCGGGGCTTCCTCGAGTTGGAAGGATTGCTTCCCGCGGAGTTGGAAGCCAGCTTGTCGACCCTGTCCCCTCCCGGGCACGATCCGAATGCCGAGGCCCTGCTGACCTGGGCCAGGAACACGGTGCACTATCAGCCACAGGAGATTCAGCGCCAAACCCGCGAGCTGTTGGCGCGGGTGGGGCCCGCGCAGACGCTGGAAGCAGTGGGCATCGCCGCCCTGGCCAATGGGACGGTGCGCCTTGCCATGCTGCTGGAATGACCGCGCTGATCCTGACCGCCGCGGGGCTTGGCCTGGTGTTGCTCGCGGGTTGGCTCTGGCGAGAGCGGCAACACAGCCGCCGCCTTGAGCTGCTCGTCAAGGACCGCTCCACGCGACTGGAGCGTCTGCAATCGGAATTCGAGCGCTTCGCTCCGCCGGAAGTGATCGAGCACTTGAGCGACCCTGGGGGCGGCATGGCGCCCGCCCGGCGCAGCGTCACCGTGATGTTCGCCGACCTGAGGGGCTTCACAAGCCTCTCCGAAAATGCGGATCCCGCCGACACGGTGGGGATGCTCAATGGATACTTTCAACGCATGACCGAGGCCATCGATAGCCACCATGGCCACGTCACTCAGTTCATCGGCGATGGGCTGCTCGCCCTGTTCGGCGCGCTGGAGCCCAACCCGTGGCAGGCGCGGGATGCCGTGTTGGCGGCCCTTGCCATGCGGGATGCGCTTGCCGATTA
>JBGPEV010000402.1:0-3939 GCA_041482995.1 bacterium
CAGCGCAGGTGGGTCTCAGCCTCGCGATCCAGCAGCGTTCGATAGTCCACCGTGCTGGCCAGATTCACGTTGGCCTTCATGTAGCGGTAGCTCACCAGCGGTCCGGAGGCGATGCGCTCCGCGATGGCCATGCCATCCGCCCAATGGGTCTCATGGGGAAAGACCCGGTTCACGAGGCCCAAACCGAGCGCCTCCTGCGCGGGGATCACGTCGGCGAGGAAGAACAATTCCTTGGCCTTGGCCTCCCCCACGAGCCGCGTGAGGCGCCACGTGGTGCCGAAGTCCCCGCCATAGCCGACGCGCGCGTAGGCCGTGCCGAACTTGGCCTGGTCCGAGGCCAGCCGCAGGTCGCAGGCCAGGGCGATGCCCAATCCGGCGCCGGCGGCGGGTCCGTTCACGATGGCAATGGTCACTTTGGGGATGGAATAGAGCAGCCAGGGCAGCTCATGGCCCTGGCGCAGACCGTCGATCTGGCTCTCCAGCGCGGCCCCCCGCTCGCCGATCTCGTCCCCGCGCTTCATGGCGGAAACGTCGCCCCCGGCACAGAAGCCGCGGCCCTCGCCGGTGATGACGACGGCGCCCACGTCCGGATTGGCCGCGAAGGACTTGAGCGCATCGACCGCCGCGCTCCACATTTCTCGCGTCAGGGCGTTCAGCTTGTCCGGACGGTGCAGCACCAGAATTCCCACGCGATTCTGGATCATCACTTTGAGGTCCTGCGTCATGGCGGCACCCGGTGGCGTTAGAGCGTGCAACAGAACTGCAAACTGGCTCAACACAAAGGACACCCTTCGCTGCGCTCAAGGGCAGGCGCCGGCCGCAAAGGAACACGAAGACCAGCAAATTTTTCGCGCCGGCCCATCAAGCGATTTGAGCCAATAGAGCGTTCCGGTCCTTTACCTCGCCCTGCTCGGCACTCCCGCCAAAGGGAGCGAATGCTCTTTGCGTCCTTCGTGTCCGGCGCCTGCCCTCGAGCCCTTCGCTGTGCTCAGGGGTGAACTCCGCGAAGGGTGGTTCAGAAGCTTTGTCAGACGCTCTTAGCAACTTCCGCGGTGCGGGGCCATTCCGCCCGCCGCACCGCATGGGGCGCCATGGTACGCATTTCCCGCCATGGACGCAAAGTTAGTGGTCCGCCGCGCCTCAATCCGCGGATGATTCGCTACGGTGTTCGCCCATCGCTCCACCGCGGCCCCTATCCCTGCCCTTTCCCCCAAAAGCCGG
Source organism: bacterium (assembly GCA_041482995.1). Classification (GTDB taxonomy): domain Bacteria; phylum SAR324; class SAR324; order SAR324; family JACQKK01; genus JBGPEV01. The sequence continues at coordinate 1,222 of JBGPEV010000402.1, forward strand.
GGAAAGGGACGTGCCTGCGCCACGCACGGAGGCTGACGACGCTTCCCCATTAGCCCCTGTCCATCCGCATCAAGCCTTTTTCCCGCTTTTGGGGGAAAGGTGGCCGAAGGCCGGATAGAGGCCCCTCGGGCGAACGATGTGCCTCCGCCGCATCCCGTTCTGGCTAACCCCGCGTCTCCGGCCCATCCGAAAGGCAAGCCGTGACGAACCACTAGGCGCAAGGGTGCGCCAGATCCGTGGCCCGGCTCGCGGCGCGGGGCAGCAAGCTCATGGGCGAGGGCGGATCGCGATCCGCCCCGACCTTCCCGCGTCCCCGGTCTCGGCGCGGTTCCACGGGCCGCGCCAGTGGGCGCCCGGGGGCGGCGTGGGTTCCGCAACTCCCCCGGGTTGCCGAATATTCCGGTCTGCACCGCCGGCGAGGGGAACGCGAGCATCCACCGGCAATCCCGCGCGGGGACGGCAATCCAGACTCGCGGCTCGTTCGTCGGAATTTCCGATTGCTCCATCCTGTGAGAGGTTTGTGGAAGGGCCGGGCCCGCTCGCGGAGCCCCCCAACACCCGAACCTGTGGAGCCCTTGCGGCTAGGCTGGGCTCGCGTAGGGGCGGATCGCGATCCGCCCCGACAGACTGGAAATCCCTCGATCTCAGTTCCGGTTCACATCTTCCGTCATGCGGACTTCCGAATTGCGCACCGGTCTCAGCCTGTGGGTGGCCAACCTTGCCGGTGAGGAGAGTGTCCTCGGGCCAGCAGTCCGGCTCCCGCTCGACCGCGCCGGCAATCAAATTGTTCCGCCGCAGCTTCTGCAGTAGCAGCAGCTTGTCCCGCGCGCGGCACATGAGGCGGTCCAGGCGGCTCTCCTGCAGCACGCAGTCCATGGACTTGTGCATCCAGCGGTGCGGGTCGCGTGCGCAGTTGTGACCCGCCGGGACGCGCGGATTGTCCATGAGCAGCGCATCGGTCTGCGCATCGAAGACCGCTTGCCAGCGCCGGCAGCGGGCCATGCGCCAGTGCTGACCCGCCATCGCTTCCACGCACGCCGCCTCGTCCCTGGTGCGGGGCCGGTAGGTTTCGAACAAGTCGCGGCGCAACTCGTCAAACTCTTGGGGGTCGTCGCCGGGCAGCAAGCTCGCTGCACTCCGCAACCCGTGCTTCAGGGCGCTCAAGGTGGGCCGCTGTGCTTGTCCGATTGTGTTCTTCTCGGAAGACACTTGTACATGGCTCTGACCGATCTCGGCCTGGGATGGATTCATCATGGCGGACACGCGTGAGGATTGAATGAACGATGCGGAAGCAGACGGGGCATCGATTTTTCAAGATAGTACAGAAATTAACAAAAGTCAACTTCTTTCGTCGCGTTAAGCCCCGCCAGGCAAGATCCTGGGCGGTTGGCTGGGGTGAGTGGGCTCAGGCAGAGCGGGACAGCGTGTCCGAGGGGTCCGCGTAGCGGCCGGTGAGGCGGAGATTGGCCAGCAGGGTCATGAGGTGCTGGGCCGTGTACTGCTCGAAATCCGCCTGCTCCGGCGGCAAGCCGGCCTTGACGGCCCCGTCGAAGGCCCCCCGCTGCCCGGCGATGAAGGCGCGGCAATCCACCGGCGGGCCGACGCGGAACACGACGCGCTCCTGGATGGGGCGCTCGTCCTCCATGCGGGCCAGCGGGGGCAGCGTATTGCCTTCCATGCTGATGAGAAACGCCGTGTCGAAGGCCTGCAAGTAGGACGTGGACTCCCGCACCGGAATGTTGTCGGCGTCCGGCTTCAGGCGCCCGCCCAGGGGAAAGAGCACGAAGATGTAGCCCGCCCTGCGCAGCCGCACCAACTCCCGGAAGGCCGCGCGGTTGATGCGCCCCGCCTCCTTCTCGAACTGGGCGCGGGCGGCCTGCTCCTCCGCCGATTCCCCCGGCTTGGGTTTGGGGTAGTCCCGCTTGGGCACGATCACGAGGCGCGAGTACTTCTCCGTGAACATCTTGATGAATTCGGAGGACTCGTTCAGCTTGCGCCCGGCGATGTAGATCAGCTTGTCCAGAATGGCGCGATAGCGCGGATGCTCCCGCCGCAGCAGCGTGTTGAACGACGGCACGTCCAGGTTGCCGCGGTGCTCCGGCAAGAACAGCACGCTCTTGCCCGCCTGCATCCGCGCCAGGCAATCGTCCAGATGCTCCAGGCCCTCCACCCGGGAGCCGGGCAGCAGCAGACGGTCCTGGAACGCCTCGAGCGCGTCCCGGCCGGCGAGCACGGCGGGTTGGTGGACGTTCTCCGGGGTGACGACGCGGTCCTGGCCCGGCGTGTAGCTCGCCTTGAGCTTCAACACCACGTCGAGCACCAGCAGATTCAAATCATCCTGGCTCAGGCGCCTTAGGGCTGCGCCCGGTGCCTGCGATTCCATCAAGTGATTTTACCCCTTTCCAGGCGGTTTCCCGCAGGCTGATCGTTCGGTTGAGAGTACCGCGATCCTCACGGAAAATCTTACCGCAGGGGCGGCCGTTCAGGGCAAGTGCAAAGTCCGGTTACCGAGCCGGCAGGGGGTTGGCGCTGGCCTCCTGGCCCACCCAGTGCGAGGGGTACGCTGGGACGCCTGCAACTATCCACTCGCCTTTGAGGGCCTGGACCGACTTTGCACTTGCCCCGGGCGACCGTTGTAAAGTGAGGAACGGCGCCGGATCGAAGACCGCGGAGCTTCCCGGTGCGGCGTTTGACCCCCCGGCGCGGGCAAGCGCGTCA
>JBGPEV010000403.1:0-3937 GCA_041482995.1 bacterium
ATCCTGTACCGCACGGACATCCCCGTGATGCAGGGCGGCGGCGGCTACCGCGCCTCCTGGGGCGATAAGGAGCCGGACGGCGAAACCATGCTGGCCGCCAATGGCAACGCGCCCAAGGGCAGCCCGACGGGCTTCAACGAAGGCTACACGGCGACCAAGGAGTACGCCTTGGATATCACCGGCAAGGCCATCGACGACGCCCTGGCCAAGGGGATCAATCCCTACGGCAACGGACGGGCCCGCCACAAGGCGTGGGATTTGGCCTTCGCCGACCCCGTGCCGACGCACCGCGAGGCGATCCACAGCCCGCGGCCGGACCTGATCGCCAAGTTCCCCACGTACGACGACGTGAAGGACCACTGGCGCGTGCCCACGCTCTTCAAGAGCTTGCAGAAACTGGATTGGGTGAAGAAGTACCCGGTCATCCTCTCCTCCGGAAGGCAGGTGGAGTTCGAGGGCGGCGGCGCCACCGAGCGCAACGCGTGGTGGCTGGTGGAACTGCAGCCGGAAATGTACGTGGAAATCCATCCCAAGATGGCCGCGGACTACGGCATCAAGCACGGCGACTGGGTGAACATCCTCAGTCCGGAAGACACGGACGACAAGCCCAGTAAGATCCACGTGAAGGCCAAGGTCACGCGCCGCGTCAGCCCGGACATGGTGTACATCCCGTTCCACTGGGCGGGCGTCTGGGAAGGCAAATCGCTGTCCAGCAAGTTCCCCGACGGCATGGCGCCCTATGGGGAGGGGGAATCGGCCAACGTCGTGACCAACTACGGCTATGACCGCGTCACCCAGATGCAAGAAACCAAAACCGGCCTCTGCCGCATCGAAAAGGCCTAACGGGAAAGGAGGATCGTCATGGCACAAAATGTGACCGGTCCCGCTTCCGGGGCCTCAGGAGCCGCACCGGCCGTGCGCATGAAGTTCTTCGTGGACACCAAGCGCTGCATCGAATGCGGCGGCTGCGAGGTGGCCTGCAAGAACACCAACGAGGTGCCCAGGGGCATCTTCCGCATCCGCGTGCTGACGGTGAACGAGGGGGACCCGGGCGAAACCAACGTCCCGATCCCCTGCATGCACTGCTCCAACGCGCCGTGCGTGGCCGTCTGCCCGGTGGACGCGCTGTTCACCCGGGCCGACGGCATCGTGCACGTCAACAAGGAGACGTGCATCGGCTGCGGGTATTGCCTGTATGCCTGCCCGTTCGGATCGCCGCAGTTTCCCAAGGCCAACGCCTTCGGCAGCCGCGGCATCATGGACAAGTGCACGTACTGCGCGGGCGGCCCCACGGAGGCCAATTCCGACAAGGAGCACCGGCTCTACGGCCAGAATCGCGTGGCCGAAGGCAAGCTGCCGGCCTGCGCCTCGTTCTGCGCCACCAAAGCCCTGGTGGCCGGGGACTCGGAGTTTGTGGACCTCGTGGCCAAGCAGCGCAACGCCACGCGGGGCAGCGACAACGGCAACTGGGGCTGGTCGCAGGCCTACAAGTCCTAGTTGGGGCGCGCGAGGACATTCCCGCCGGGAGAGAGTTGACTATGAACAGGGCCGTTTCGGGTGGCAGGTATCCGGGCGGCCCTGTTCCATTCCGATCTGCGCCGAATCCTGACGCCGATCGGATTGCGGAACCGCTAACGCTGTGGGGGATTTCATGAGAATCGCATTGAAGCGCCGTTCCGCAAGGTGGACGGTATCGTTCCTGACCCGCGGCGGCCTCGTGACGGCGTTGCTGCTGGCGATCATGAATGTGGGCTATCTGGCAGCCCAGGCCGTGCGCCAGGATCCCAACGACCTGTGGCGCCAAACGGTATCGGGCAACCTGGCCAGCTTCATGGCGTGGCGGGAATCCTCCCTGCTGCCCTCGTTTGCCATTGCCATCGCGGCCTTCATCGTGATCGCGCTCGGCCACTTCTTCACGTTCGGGCCCAAGGACTATACCGCCAAGGACGAGAAGGACGTGATCCTCTGGTACAACGTGTGGGAGCGGATCATCCACGGCATCGTGTTGATCTCCTTCCTGGTGCTGATGATTTCCGGGCTGATGATCACCTACGGCCGCTATTTCGGCGGCGGGGGATTGACGTTGACCCTGCGCGAGTTCCACGAGATCGCCGGGTTCGTCTACACCCCGGTCATCATCGTCATGGTGCTGATGTGGATCAAGGAAGCCCTGCCCGCCGCCTATGACCTGGAATGGTTCCTCAAGGCCGGGGGCTATCTGGGGTACAAGGGCCAGCTCAAGTCGGGCAAGTTCAACGCGGGCCAGAAGGTGTGGTTCTGGGTGATCGTGGTCACCGCCGTGGTGCACATTTGGACGGGCTTGGCGCTGTTCTACCAGATCGGCATCCTGCCGACCCTGCGGCTGTATGTGATGCTGCACCTGATCGCGACCGTCCCCATGGTGCTGATGTTCATCGTGCACGTCTACATGTCGGCGCTGGGCGCGAAAGGGGCGTTGATGAGCATCGTCACCGGCAAGTTCAGCCGGACGGCGGCCCTCAAGTATCATTCCGACGCCTCCGCGCTGAAGAAGCTGAAAGCCGCGCCCGCCGGCGACGATTAGCGCGGTGCCGTTTTCCCGGACCCGCGGGAACCCTGTTCCCGCGGGTCCGTCCAGTGCTGCCGTCCTGCGCAGTGGACCGACTGGCCGCCATCGCGGCGGGCGGCGCCGGCCGACCGGGAGGCGTTGTCCGAAACAGACCCTGTTTGGGATGAACGCCATGGTGCGCTGGGCCCGTCCCGTCCTGCTCCCCGTCTGCCTGCTGCTGCTGGCCGCCACCCCTCCCCTCCCGGCCGTGGACGCGGCCGATGGCTCCAACGATCCCAGCGCGGGGCAGGGTCCGCCCGGCTTTGTGCCGGAATCGCCAGCGGACGCCTCCCTGGGATCGCCCACCAACACGCACGTCTGGCGGGGGGTCTATTGGAACACCGGCGCGTTTCCCCATCACATCGTCAAGGGGGACTTCAACGGCGACGGGATCCTGGACGTGGTCATCCCCAACGCCGGCGGCCGCTCGATGACCGTGCTGCTGGGTGACGGCCGCGGCGGCTTCCAGCCTCCCGCGCTATACCCGTGCGGCCAGGGCCCCTCCTGGGTGGAATCGGCGGACTTGGACGGGGATGGCATTCCGGATCTGATCACCGCCAATACGGGCGCGGGCAGTCTTTCGTTGTTCTTTGGGGACGGCAAGGGCGGGTTCGGGCGGCGCCAGGAAGTGCCGGACGTCCTGCCCACCTCGAGCCTGATCGCCGTGGACCTGAACGGGGACAAGTTGCCGGAGTTGGTGGTGGTGCAGCCCGGGTTGGCGCACATCCAGGTGATCCTGAACCGCGGCGGCGGCAAGCTGGAGCCGGGCCCTTCCTACGAGGTCAGTCCCGCTCCCCACATCGTCGATTTCGCGGACCTGAACGGGGATGGCCTGCCCGAGGTGCTGGTCGGCTCCCTGGTGGACAGCTTGATCCACATCTTCTTCAGCCAAGGCGACGGCACCCTGCGGGCCGGCACGCCGCTCCAGGTGGGCAAGCAGCCCCACTACCGCGCCTATGCGGACTTCAACGGCGACGGGAAGATGGACCTGGCCGTGAGCACGGCGAGCGACGGCAAGGTCGAAGTGTATTTGGGCGATGGCAAGGGCGGATTCACGCTGAGTGTCAGACTGCCCGCCGGCATCAATCCCCATGGGCTGGTCACCGGGGACTTCAACGGCGATGGCCATGCGGATCTGGCCGTGGCCAACCGGGTGTCCAAGGACCTGGCGGTGTTTCTGGGCGATGGCAAGGGGGGCTTCACGGCTCTGCCGCCGGTTCAGATCGGGGAAGACGTGATCGCGCTGACCACCCGCGATGTGAACGGCGACGGCAAGTTGGACCTGATGCTGGTCTCCGCGAGCACCAACCGCGTCCTGTTGCTCCATGGCGACGGCAAGGGCAGGTTCTC
>JBGPEV010000404.1:0-3924 GCA_041482995.1 bacterium
AGCGCATCGATCATCGGAGGGTGCTCCTTGGCGTGTCTGGCGACGAGGTCGTGAGGGGCGGCGAAGCCGCCGGAAGTTGGCCGCCCCCGTCTATCCCGCGCATGCGCGAAACGGTTACACCGGCGCTGCCGTGCCCACATGACATGGATCAGTAGCTCGCCGGTTGTTGGGTCACCACCCCGGGCATAAGATAAAACCGTCATCTGGACTTGCCGCCGGGGAGGCCGGGGTTCACCGTGCGCGCCCGGGGGAAGACCCACCTGCCCGGGACATTCCCGGGAGAAAGAAAGGAGGCTCGACGATGCGCAGCCGCACCCTCTGGGCACTGTTGCTGCTGACGGCCGCCCTTCCGTATCTGGCGCCGGCCGCCCACGCGGACAGCCGGACCCAGCACCCGCTGCAAATCCAATTCGACACCGGTGGCCTGACGCTGGGCTATCACTTCAGCGAGCGCATCTACGTTGGCGTCACGCAGCAACCGAGAATCCTGACCGGCTACTCCTACGGCAGGAGACACGCGGACAATTCCGAGCACGAAATCTACGAGCAGAACAACGTGCACGACGTGGACCTGGAGTTCGCGCCGCGCACCAGCTTGGAAGCGCGCTGGAGCCCCTGGGCCTTCGGGCTCTATTTCGCCGCGGGCGTGCTCGCCACGGGAGCCGACCGGCAGACCGTCGCCTACAGGGACGTGCCCCGCGTCATCGGCAAGACGGCCTATCAATCCAGCAGCTTGAAGGTCGATGTGAAAGACCAAGCCCAGACCGCGCTGGCCGGGGGTGTGGGGTTCAACCACGTCTTCCCGTCCGGCTTCTCTCTCGCGGCCGGATTCCTGGTCGCCTTGCGGGAATCGGACACGCCGGGCGTGACGGTAACCGAAGCGACGGGCAACGTTTCCCAGGCCGATCTGGACCGGTTCAATAAGAAGGTGGTAGACGCGAACCGCGGGCCGCAAGGCATGCTGCACCTGGCCATCGGCTGGAACTTCTGACCGGCAGTGGCCCCGCCGCCCAAGGCGGGGGCGATGTCAAAGAGCAATCTTCTCCGGGCCAGGCCCCCGGCTTAGTGCAGGAGCGTCTGGCCGCCGTCCACCACCAGCGTCTGGCCGGTGATGAAGCTGGATTCCGGCAGGCTGAAGAAGAGGTAGACCCGGGCGATGTCGATGGGCTCCCCCAGCCGCTGCACGGGAATCCTCTGCGCGGCGCCCTTGCGCTGTTCCTCCGGGATGGCGGCGGTCATGGCCGTCTGGATGAAGCCCGGGGCGACGGCATTCACCGTGACGTTGTACTTGGCCAACTCGATGGCCATCGTGCGCGTCATGCCGATCAGCGCGGCCTTGGTGGCGGAGTAGTTGGCCTGCCCGAAGTTGCCGAAGGCGGAGACGGAGGACGCGCTGGCGATGCGGCCGTACTTCTGCTCCTTCATGTAGCGCCCGGCGGCCTGGCTGCAGTAGAAGACCCCGCTCAGGTTCACGGCGATCACCTGCTCCCACTGGTGGGGTTCCATCTTCAGCATGGACGCGTCGCGCGTGATGCCGGCATTGTTGATCAGGATGTCGATCCGCCCGAACTGCTTCACGGTGGCATCCACGGCGCCGGCCGCCTCGGCCTGCTTGGAGGTGTCCACTTTCAGGAAGCCGGCCTTGCCGCCGGCTTTCTGGATGGCGTCCGCGGTCTTGCGCGCGGTCTCCTCGTTCCAGTCCACGCACATCACGCCGGCGCCGTTCTCCGCCAGCAGCTTGGCGGTGGCCTCGCCAATACCCGCACCCGCGCCGGTGACCAATGCCGCTTGTCCATTCAATTTCATCGCACACCTTCCTGCTGAGAATCGTGACCCCCATCCTGGCCCGCATGCCGCGGGGCGCTCCTCGCCGGTGAACCGGGCCACCCCTAACAGAACCCTTGGGCGATGAAAAGGGCGCTGCCACTCCCGTCACGCCACTCCGTTGAGGGCGAAGTCGAAGATGTCGAAGTTGCGCAGCCCCCGCCCGGCGCGGCGGCGGAAGTCCTCCCGCACGGGCGCGCTGAGGACGAACGGTACGCGCTGCTCCGACATGCCGCCGTGGGAGCGCAACGGCTCTTTCAACAGGCTCAGGTCGTGGGCCGCCGGGGACTTGCCCAGCACGACGGACTTGCCGCTCACCACGACCAGATCGCCGATGCGGTCCGGCGGCAGCTGGAACTTGGCGGCGGCTTGCTCCCGGTTGCCCACGTAGGCGATGCCCGGGAGCGCCGCCAGCTTGCCGCGCAACTCCGCCGCGGCCGCGGGGTCACGCACGTACACGGTGGCGAAGGAGCCCAGCGCGCCGTGGTGCACCACGTAGGGATCGGTGATGGGCAGAATCACACGGGTTTGTCCGGCGAGCGCCCATTGGTTCAGCAGCGGTTCCAGGTAGATCGCGTTGGGCCGGCCGTCGGGCAGGTGCTTGCCGTTCATGCCGTGATCGGCGGTGAGCCCCACGATTGCGCCGAGGTCCTCCAAGCGGCCCCAGTAGCGGTCCAGCGCCTGATAGAATGCGTCCGCCACGGGGTGCCCCGGCGCGTGGGTGTGCTGGATGTAGTCCGTGAGCGAGAGGTACATCACGTCGGGCCGCTGGGTTTCCAGCAGCTTGACGCCGGCTTCCATTACGAACTCGCTCAGGGTGCTGGAGTAGACCTCCGGGGTTTCCCAGCCCACCCAGCGGGCGGCGTTGTCGATGCCGTGCTCGGCAAGGGTCGTCTCGTGTGACTTCTCGGAGGAGAAGCACACGCCGCCCTGCACGCCATGGCCCAGCAGGCGCCGCAGCTTGTCCTTGGCCGTGACGATCGCCACGCGCTTGCCCGCTTCCGAGAGGGCGGCCAGCAGGCTGCCGCAGCGCAGGAAGCGCGGGTCGTTCATCATCACTTCTCCGCCCGTGTCCGGATCGAGGAAGAAGTTGCCCGAGATGCCGTGCAGGTTGGGCGGCACGCCGGTGACGATGGAGAGGTTGTTGGGGTTGGTGAAGCTGGGGATGACGCAATCGGCGGTCGTGTAGAACCCCTGGGCCCGGAAGCGCGCCAGGTTGGGCAGCAACCCGCGCTTCAGGCCGTCCGTGAAGTACTCCGGCTCGCTGCCGTCGATGCACACCACGACCACCGGACGGGTGGGGAGGGCGTAAGTACGGTCATTGACGGTGACGGTGGACATGGCTTTCACCACGGCTCAAAAGCATTTGGAACCACAGATGAACACAGATGCACACAGATCAAACTGCCCGCCTTCCTCACCTCTTATCTGTGTTCATCTGTGTCCATCTGTGGTTTCCATTGTAATTCCTATGGCTTCGCCTTGGTGCGGATCTGGTCGTTCATGCCCTCCTCGATGGAGCGCATCAGGGTCGACACGTCTTCTCCGCCCCGGTTCTTGCTGCGGGCGTTTTGCATCAGGGTCATGGCGTGGGAGCCGACCGAGAGGGGCGTGCCCGTCTCCTTGCCCAGGTCCAGCGCTAGGCCCAGGTCCTTGTAGGCCAGATTCAGGGCGAACTCCTGCTTGAAGTCCCCATGGATGGCCTTGCGCTTGACGCGCTTGAGGGAGGCGCTGTCGCCGCTGGCGGTCTGCATCACGCCGGCCATCACATCCGGATCCAGACCGGCGCGTTTGGCCAGCGCCATCGCCTCGCACGCCGTGACCAGGTTGCAGAAGGACACCATGTTGTTGACCAGCTTGGCGACGTTGCCCATGCCGATGGCGCCCAGGTGGAAGACGTTCTTGCCCATGCACTCCAAGAGGGGCTTCACCTTGTCGAAGGCCGCCTTGTCCCCGCTGCACATGATGGCCAGCGAGGCGGCCTCGGCGCCGTCCACCCCGCCGCTCACGGGGGAATCGATCAGCGTGATGCCCTTGGGAGCGAGTTCCTTGGCGAGGCGCTGCACGATCGCCGGCGCGTTGGTGCTCATGTCCGCGATG
>JBGPEV010000405.1:0-3915 GCA_041482995.1 bacterium
CGGCTTCGCGTTCTGGGCGGGCAAGTTTCTGGTCAAGATTCACGGCATGTCGCTGAAGGACGCGGACGATTTTTTCGGCACATCGCTGGTGGTCTCCGGGCCCGTCACGGGAACATCGAGAAGTCGATCGCCTTCTCGGTGATGAACTCGAGGAGGACGGGCGTGCCCTCCTGCGTCTTGACGATGCCCCGCTTGATGGCGGAGACGATCTCGCCCGGCTGGGTCACCAGCTCTCCATAGCCGCCCAAGGCCTTGGCGAACTCCGAGTAGTTCCCGGAGATGTCCGTGCTGCGGAACTTCTCGGTGGAGACGGGCATCACCTTGAGCTCGATGGCCATCGAGAAGTTGTTGAGCAGCACCGAGAGGATCGGGATGCGCTCCCGCACCGCCGTCTCGAAGTCCATCCCCGTGAAGCCGATGGCCGCGTCGCCCCACACGTTGATGCAGAGCTTGTCCGGATGGGCCAGCTTGGCGCCCATGGCCAGGCCCAGGCCGTAGCCCAGTTGAGTGGACTTGCCCCAGCCGATGTAGGTGAGCGGATCGGTGCAAGTCCAGAAGGGCGAAAGCTGGTCGCGCGGGCTGCCCGCGTCGTGGGTGACGATCGTGTGGGCCACGTCCACCGTGTGCAGGAGATCCCAGATCACCCGGTAGGGGGAGAGCGGCGCCTCGTTGGAGGTCAGGCGCGGATTCCATTGCTTCATCCACTCCGCGTTCAGCGCGGCGATCTCTTTCGCCACGGGCGCGGCGTCTCGCTTCTGGCCCTTCAGGTGGCCGCGCACTTCCGCCAGCAGGGCGTCCAGCACCAGCCCGGCATCGCCCACCAATGCATGATGCACGGGGATGTCCTTGGCTAGGTCCCCCGGGTCCAAGGTGGCCTGGATGTAGGTTTTCCCCTGGGGCATGGTCAGCCCATAGTTGGTGGTGGCGAAGGAGCACCCGATGCCGAAGATCACGTCGGCATTGTTGAGGAAGTGCTGGAGCTGTTTGGACCGGGAGCGCCCGCCGCTGCCCAGGGAGAGCGGGTGAGTTTCCGGAAAGGCGCTCTTGCCCTGCAGGCTCGTGGTGACCGGGATGGCCAGCAGTTCGGCCAATTGCCGGAGTTGGGGCCACGCCTGGGCATAGTGCACCCCTTGCCCGGCATAGAGCACCGGCCGCTTGGCGTTGACCAGCACCTCCGCCACCCGGGTCACGTCCTTGCCATCTGGCCCGTAGCGCGTCCTGAGCGACGGTGTGTAGTTGAGCGGTTCCGGCACGTCCTCGGCCATCACGTCGATGGGAATCTCCACCACGGCGGGGCGCGGGCGGCCGTTGCGAAGCTGGGTGAACGCCCGGCGCAGGGCGTCGGGAATCTGGTCCGCGAAGTTAACGCACTCCACCCACTTGGCGATGTGGCGCATGTTGAGCGCGGAGCTGAAATTGGGCGGGATGTTCGCGATGCGGCGCGGATAGCCGCCGGGAATGACGAGGATCGGCACCGAATCCGCGAACGCCTGGGCCACGCCGCCGAAGGCGTTTTCCGAGCCCGGCCCGTGCTGCATGGCGAACACGCCCAGGGTCTGTCCGCTCGTGGTACGGCTCATGGCATCGGCCATGTGCAGCCCCACGCGCTCCTGCCGCACGATGATGGGGCGGATGTCCTCCACGGCCGCGGCTTCCAGCACGTGGTTGACCGGGTACCCGATGAGGGTCTTGATTCCCTCGCGCTTCAGGATCTGAGCAACGGCGGCGGCGCCCTTCATGGCGGACTCCCCTCGGGTGCGGCGTTCAACGGGAAAGCGGCTTGTTTGGCTGGCTGGACGCTAACACGAAGCACAGGCAGGCGACAAAGGCGGGCTGGACGCCGCGGCGGGCCGAGGCAACGGAGCGACGCTGGATGGGCGGGCGCTCTGGACGCGAACAACGCGCGGCCGCCCGCGGCCGACTCCACCGGACGTGGGCGGGTAGACGGCAACGGGCGGCGCGACGGACGGAAGTGGTTTTCTAGGAGGCCTTGATGAGCAGCCCTTCCTTGTCCTTGAAGCTTCCCACGGCGATCATGATCAGATCGATCAGCGTCCAGATCCCGAGACCCCCTAAGGTCAGCAACATCAGGACACCGGTTCCGATCTTGCCCACGTAGAAACGATGAACGCCAATTCCGCCCAACAGAATGCAGAGCACCAATGTCGGCACGAATCCCTTGCTGCTGATGCCAGGGCTTGCAGGCTGAGCCATACCACTCTCCTTTTTGGGTGGGTGTGTTGCGACTTCGCCCGGAACCGCCCCTAGGGGTCCCGGCGGGATACGATCTGACCTGGATGGGCAACCACGGCGCCGTCGCCATCCAGGTACCGTCCGGTGATCAGACGTATGGTTTCATATTGGCTGTGAGCGAAATCCACCAGCAGCAGGAGCAGCCCCCAGGCAATCTCTCCTGTCGCAATCAAGTAGATGGCGGCCAAGGTGATGCCCAAGTCCAGCAAACCCGGCAGCGGCCGTCCCAGGTAGAAGTGATGAATCCCCAGCACCCCAAACACCGCGGCCAGACCGACAGCGACGCCGTAGTTGCGGCGTGAAACCAGAGCGTGCGCGGAACCTGGGTGCATGGCGAACTGTCCTTATTCTGAGGATGGGGATGATCTTCTCATAGCATGCCCAATTCCGCTGCGCCACGTCTGGCGGCCGGCGCCACCCCTCGCCGCCTGTGCACTACACAGCAGCAGGCAGGGTGACAAACCCAAATCCGTACGCAGAATATTCGTTAGGCCTTCGCCGGCCGGGCACCCCCGGCGCGCCACACCGGCTCCACTCGGCCTAGCCGGGGATGTCCCGAAACCGGACGCCCGCGGCCTCGCGCTCCGGTGCAGTGGAGGCCGGGCGCCCGGCATCGTGCCGATCGTGCAGAATCCGCTCCCGCAGGTTGGAGGGCGTCTTGTAAGGTGCGCGGAGTTGCCGTGGCGCGCCGGGCGTGCCCGACTGGTTCCGCGGGGGTGCCTTGGCGCGCGGAGGGCGGGCGGGCGGCGGCGCAAAGCCAGCTCGGGGCGGGGGGCGTCCGAGGGTGCCCCGCGCCCCGTGACAGCGCCCGGCGCGTAAGGCACACTGGCGGCACCCGACACCATTCGCCGGAGCAACCCATGCGCGACAATCCCGCGATCGACCCCGGTCGCAGCATCGATTGGGGCCGCACGTCCGCCGATTATGCGGCGCACCGGCCTGGGCCGCCCGCATCCTTTTTTCGCCGCCTGGAGGCGCTGGGGGTGGGCCTGCCCGGCCAGCACATCCTGGACCTGGGGACGGGCACCGGCGTGCTGGCGCGCCAGTTCGCCCGGCAAGGCGCGCAGGCCACCGGCATCGACATCGCCGCGGGGCAGGTCGAGGCGGCACGAGCCCTCGCCGAGCGCGAAGGGGTCAGCGCGCGCTTTGAAGTCGCTCCCGCCGAACAATCGCCCTTCGCCAACGCCAGTTTCGACGTGATTACCGCCCTGCAATGCTGGCTGTACTTCGACCCCCAGCGTGCCATCGCGGAGGTGCGCCGGCTGCTGCGGCCGGGCGGGGTGCTCGTGACCTGCTATTTCAGTTGGCTGCCGCGGCTGGACCCGGTGGCGCGGGCGTCGGAACAGCTCGCGTTGCGCTTCAATCCCCAGTGGAGCGGGGCGGATTGGGCGGGGAACATCCCACCCTTGCCTGGCTGGGCCAAGGCGGATTTCACCCTCACCGCCATGTTCTGGTACGACGAGGCGATTCCGTTCACGCGCGAGGCGTGGCGGGGGCGCATGCGCGCCTGCCGGGGCGTGGGGGCGACCTTGAGCGCGCAGGAAATCGAACGGTACGACCGGGAGCACGCCGCGCTGGCGGCGCAAGATGCTGGGACACTAGCTCCGCAACTGCCTTTCTCACCACCCTTCGCTGCGCTCGAGGGCAGGCTCCGGACACCAA
>JBGPEV010000406.1:0-3902 GCA_041482995.1 bacterium
CTTTTCCACCTCCGCCGTGTTGAACAACTCGGGACCCCCGACATTGTTGATGAGCGCCGAGATCTCGCGGGGCGTGTAGCGGTTCAGGTTGGCGTGCTCGTCCTTGTCGATCATGTCCCGCACCTTCTTACCCAACTCGTCCTCCGCCGTCGTCAGATAGCGGTTCAGCATGTTCTGGAAGGACGAGTTGTAATAGGTGTGCAGGTAGGACTTGATGTTGCCGGTCACATTCAAGTCCTGGAGCACCTCGGGCGGGAGCTTGGACTGAATGTGGTTCATGATCTTGTCCACCTCCTCGTCCAACAGAAGGCGGCTCTCCACATACTCGTCCCGGCCGTCGCGGTTCAGGCTATTGCGTGAACCGACCGCACTGGGGGTTTCCGGATGGATTTGATTCGGTCCCTTTTGGAAATCCGAAGCCATAGTATTTCTCTCAGCCTTCGCAGACGTTTAGAGGGTCTGCCACAATGTGATGACGTCCCTCCGCCGATGATTCGGCGGGCGGAAACCGCAGAGCGGTGGGGCCCGATCGCTGCGCCCGTTCCGGTGCCCGGATGCCGCGGCGTCGGAAACGGCC
The DNA here is from genome assembly GCA_041482995.1 of bacterium. Lineage (GTDB taxonomy): Bacteria > SAR324 > SAR324 > SAR324 > JACQKK01 > JBGPEV01. Next base: position 578 of record JBGPEV010000406.1, read on the forward strand.
CGCCGCCGGAATTGCATCCGGTTCAGTCATAAAGGGATTCGGCAAAAGCCACAATCTTTTTCCTGCACGCCCCTTTCCCGCGAATTCGTTGCCCGGCAGGCAAGTCCCCCGAAGCAAAACATGCCATGGGCTATCAAAAGCCCAGTCAAAGATCAAGGGACGGTAAGTACACCGCCGGGCCCAGGCGAAGAAATCCCGCCGCTCGCTCCGGCACCCCGTTTGGCCCTCGCGGCAGCGCCGGGCTTGTGGATGGCCGGCGCGCCACGTAAAGTGGCCGCCCGTAATCCCGCCTTCCCGCGGCGCAAAGCCGGGAGGGCGGGAAATCAAGCCGATTTCGATCATTCGTGGAGGTTTTCGCATGGCGTTATCCGTCGGAAGCATGGCCCCGGACTTCACGCTCAAGACCCGCAAGGGCACCGAGATGCTGGACGTGACCTTGAGCAAGGCCCGCGGCAAGCCCGTCCTGCTGCTGTTCTTCCCCCTGGCCTTCACCGCCACCTGAACCAAGGAATTCGGGATCGTGCAATCCCGGCTGGCAGAGATCAAGCAGGCGGGCGAGGTGTATGGGATTTCCGTGGACAGCCCGTTCAGCCAACAAAAATGGGCCGAGTTGGAGAAATTCGACGGGGTCACGTTGCTGAGCGATCTGGGCAAGGACGTTGCGACCGCCTACGGCACCCTCTACCCGGATTTGCGGGGCATGAAGGGCGTCGCCAAGCGCTCCGCGTTCCTCATCGACAAACAGGGCCAGGTGGCCAAAATTGAAGTCAAGGAAGTGGCCGGGGAACTGCCCGACCTCGACGGTTTCATCGGCGAACTGAAAAAGCTGGCCTAACCCCGGGGGGCGACCGCCGGCCGCCCCCTACGTGGGTCGTACCGGGGGATCGGCAGTGCGTGGGGCGGGCGTCCCGCCCGCCCTTATCCCCCGTGCTCCTCGCCACGCGATCGGGCGCGCGGCAGCGCGCCCCTACACCCTGGCCAATGGACAGAGTCAGTCGGCCTTGCGGGGCCCCCGCAATTCCTTGGCCTGGATGTCGCGCACGGTTTCCTCGACCGGCTCCGCCGTGAGCAATTCCCGCTTGCCGGGGGCGCCCAGTTCCTTCATGCGCCGCGCCGCCGACAGCACGTTGCGCTCCAGGGAACCGACGGCGTCGTTGTAGGACTTGTTGGCGCGGCCCAGGCTGTCGCCCACCTTGGCGAAGTGGTCGGCCATCACGCCCAGCCGGTCGTACAACTCGGCGCCCAGGCGCCCGATCTCCTCCACCTGTTCCTCGATCTTCTTCTGCCGCCAGCCATAGGCCACAGCGCGCAGCAAGGCGATCAGCGTGATGGGCGAGGCCAGGATCACGCGCTGTTCCACGCTGCGGGCGATCAACTCCGGGTCCTGTTCCAGCGCCGCGCTGAAGAACGCTTCGCCGGGCAGGAACATCACGACGAATTCGGGGGACGGCGTGAACTGGCTCCAGTATTCCTTGCTGCTCAGGCCCGCGATGTGGGTCTTCACCAGCCGGATGTGATCGCGCAAGTGTGCCTGCCGCTCCTCTTCGGTGGTGGCCTCGAAGGCGCGCAGGAAGGCATCCACGGGCGCCTTGGCGTCGATGACGATTTTCCCTCCGTCGGGCAAGTGCACCACCACGTCCGGGCGCAATCGGCCGTCTCCCACGGCCACGCTGGGCTGCTTCTCGTAGTCCAGCCCCGGCCGCAGCCCCGCCGCCGTGAGCACGTTGTCCAACTGCAATTCGCCCCATTGACCGCGCTGCTGCGGCTGGCGCAGCGCCTTCACCAGATTGCCGGTCTCCGTCTCCAGCTTTTGCTGGGAGAGCGCCAAGGACTTCACCTGCTCGGTCAAGCTGCCGTAGGCGTGGGCGCGGGTCTTCTCCAACTCCTGCACCTGGGTGGCCATTTTCGTCAGGGTTTCTTGGAACGGTTTGAGCCGCTCCTCGGCACGCTTGATGAACTCGCCGGAATTGTCCTTGAGCGTATCGGCGGCGACGGCCTTGAAGGTCTCCTTGAGCCGCTCCTCGGCCTGCCGCAGGGTGGCGAGCTTCTCCTGCGCCAAGTTGCGCTCGCCGGCCAATTCCTGCTGGAGTCTGGCTTCTTGCGCCCGCAGGTCCGAGGTCTGCTTCTGAAGCGTCTCAATTTTGAAATCCGTCTGATCGACCATCTTTTGTTCACGGTCGAGCTGAATGCGTGCCTCGGCCAGTTGCCCGTCGCGCTCGCGCAGCACGGCTTGCAGAGCCTGGTCCCGCCCGCGCAGCCAAAGCCACGCCAGCGCCGCCCCGATCGCGCTGCCCACCGCCAGTCCCACGGCGGCCCACGTCATTGCGTTCATGTCACCCCTCCCTGCGCTGCATGCGCTCATGCATCCAAGACTGTGACCCTACCGAGGCCGCATGCGGACGACAACGGCGGCACCGCCGTCAGCCAAGAGGAATCATAAATAGCGACACTCCTCCGCAACCAGACCCTCTTTACGAAACAAACCCAATTGACCTAAGCGCGTGAATTGACGTGAGAAATCCTAGCGTCAGACCCTGCGTTTACCGGCCATCTGGCCAGACTTCCAGATCTGAACCCGCAGAAGCACCCCAGTTGAAGCCGGGCGCAGGTGCGGGCGGGACATACGGCTCCCGATGTCGTAAACCTTTCCTTCGTGCCTTTGTGCTGTAGCCGTTGTCCTTTGTGGTCTTCGTGGTCTTTGTGTTTCAGCAGTTGTTTTCCTGAGCCCATATGCCCTTCATCTCCAACCGCACCCGCAACCTCGGCACCGAAGACGCGTTCGTGGTGCTGGCCGAAGTGAACCAGCTCATCGCCGCGGGCCGGCCCATCGTCAGCTTCGGCATCGGCCAACCGGACTTCATCACGCCGGCCAATATCCGCGAGGCGGCCAAGCGCGCCATGGACGCGGGCAAGACCGGTTACACCGCCTCGGCCGGCATTCCGGAACTGCGCCAGGCCGTGGCGGACTATCTCTCCCGCTCGCGCAAGATCGACGTGCGGCCGGACGACGTGACCGTGGCCAACGGCGCCAAGCCCTTCATCATGTATGCCATCGCGGCGGTGACCGACGCGGGCGCCGGGCACGAGGTGATCTACCCGGCCCCGGGCTTCCCCATCTACGGCAGCCAGGTGGCCGCCATGGGCGCCGTGCCCGTGCCCTTGCCCCTGCTGGAGCGGGAGGCATTCAACTTCGATCTGGCCACGCTGAAGCAGCGCCTCAACAAGAACTCGCGCCTGTTGATCCTCAATTCGCCCCACAACCCCACCGGGCGCACGCTCAGCCGGGCGGAGTTGCAGGCGATCGCGGACGTGGTGAAGCCCTGGC